>JALIDP010000010.1 GCA_022865215.1 Candidatus Nanohalarchaeota archaeon QJJ-7
ATCCAGAGGAGGTGTTCCATATAGCCCCCCCAGGATTCGAACCTGGGTTAGCGGCTATCTTTGCACAGCTTTCTGAGGGAAAGCTGTTCGAGCACTCTTCTCCCAGAGGGAGAAGGTACGTTGCGAAAATCCTGATGGATTTTCTTGACGCGCCAACCCTTGCACACGCTCGGGTAGCCGCCGCACCAAAGGCCGCCATGATTGACCACTACACTAGGGGGCTCTGATGGAATTTAGGGGACTGGAATTTAAGAAACCGCGGTTATTGGACCTCAGTCTTCCTGACCTCGACGTCCCTGAGAGGGTAGATGTCCTGGGAAACGTCTCTCAGCTTCTGCTGTAGCCTTCCTTCGAAGATGGAGTCCATGAACTCCTCAACGTCCTTGCCCTCAGCTTCCTCCTGGATAGCCTCTCTCATCCGTTTCCGGACCGCGTTGACACGCGAACTGCTGGTCTTCCGGATCGTGACTCCGACGACCTTCACGCGGATATTCTTCCCGTCCTTGGTCTCCACGTCTTCCACAGCGTCTATACGGTCGGAGCGCCTTGATACCATGCGGGAGATGTACTCGCTGGAGACATCGTGGCCGGCTATCGAGGTCTTGGCCTTGCTGCCCTCGACATCCTCCACCCTCAGGAATACATCCATATAATACCTGTCCGTGTCCGGCAGCAGCTCTTCCAGGTCGACCTTCACGTTCCTGCCTTCGACCTTCTCAGGCTCCTCTGCAGGGGTCTCTGCTACGACTTCCCTCCCGAAGAGTTCGGGAGCGACCAGCTCGTACCAGTCCTTCTGAAGCGCTGCTTTAGCCATTTTTAGACCTTAAAACCGGCTTCCCCTATCAATTTTATAAACCTGATTTGTCGTATTCGGGCTAGATACTGTATGGGGAGTTATTGATGCATCCTAGAGATCATGCGCTCGTCTCTGTTGTCGTCATAGTGGTTTACTCGGTGGTGATGGGAGCTAATCCTTCTGAGTTCGTGATCTGGATGACTGCAGGAACTCTAGCAGGAGTATTCATAGATCTGGACCACCTCGTACTTGTCTATATTTTCGGAAGGAGGGAAGTGGTGAAGGACTGGGTATGGAAACCTTTTCGGGCTCTGAAGGACTCTGAATCCCTTCTGGAGGATATGGAGCAGGATTATATTGAACTATATTACCACAGGATTATATCGCACGTATCTATAATCCTTGTTTCCTTGTATCTTTCCCGAATTTTCCGGCTGATGGAGCCTTTAACGGTTGCTCTAGTTGTACATCTGGTCTCGGACATCCTCTGGGACATCAAGGAAAATAACTATGACTGGAAAGTAGTTAATAATTTTAGGTGATATATCGGAGCCATGGTAAAGCTTGCTGGTTTCCGTCTCGGCCTGGAAAGCGATGAAGGGTATTATACCCGGGGAGAGAACACTGAGACCTATGAGGAAAAGAGATACGGGTCTCAGGGAGGAAAGTACATAGACCGGAGGAACAAGGAATGGGTCAGAGAGTTCTTTGAAGAGCATGGTTTTGAATGGGAGGACGATAGACCGCTGGAGGATAAAGAGGTGCTGGTAAGTGCAGGAGGTACAGGCAGGATCGCAAGATATCTGGAAGGTGCAGGTGCCGATGTCACATGTCTCGACCTTTCGCGCGAGATGCTCTCAGAGGGGAGGGGAAAAGGAGAAGGTACTATAAGCTACGTTCAGGGAGACGCACGCGACCTCCCATTCGAGGATGACGCCTTCGACTACGTGGTATCGATGCGTAGTGCCCATGTGATTCAGGAAGGCCTAAAGGACTACATGGAGGAGATGGGAAGAGTTTCTGAGGAAGGAGCCCTTATGGACACGTTTTCGACCCCTAGTCTCCGATCGATCTACAATCCTCTGTTGACCATGGATAGTACACTCTACTCGGATACAGAAGTTGAGAGTCTGGTAGAAGATTCCGATGTCGTAGATATAGATAGTAAGAATGAGGAGTTCGTTCTACCCTATGCTGCTTTCCTTATATCAGGGAACATCTCTGTTTTAGATACTCTTGTAGAACCTCTGGCCAGTCTGAACAGGATGTTAGAATCTCGAGATCTGACGGACCGTTTCTCATCGGTAACGGTGTGGGAACTTGATCCTGTAGATTGAAAGGTCAACGCCTTTCCTCGACAGTCTCGATGAAGGCCTGAACGAATTCTCCTTCCTTCTCCCTCGGTATCTTCCCTCCTGCCGCGGCCTCGTGACCTCCTCCCTCCCCATCGAACCTCTCGGAAAGTTCCTCCATCAGTTCGTTCATCTTCAGACCGTTCTCGACTACCTCGTCCTTCGCCCGGGCAGATATCTTGGTGTGTTCCTCATCTTTCCAGGCCAGACCTACCAGCACGTCCCTCGGAAGGATGTCCGACTTCTGGGCTATAGTTGTTATCGTACCTATCATATTCGAGTGTATGTTATCCTCTGCGACTATCGCCGCCCCGTTACCGAATTCCTGGACTACGTCGCTGTCTCCCAGGTTATCTTCCAGGAAGGAAAGGTAGCTGCCTATCTTTCGTCCGTAATCCCGTTTTATGTTCTCGGCCAGATCGAAATCGTTCTCCAGACAGATCCTGATACCGTCCTCAGGCCTCTCCATACGCCCGCAAGCGTTAAGTAAGGAGGAGAACTCCCTGATCTCCCAGCCGTTGTCAAGCATATAGATGTCCCCTAACAACTGTTCCACATCGTAACCCTTGGTTATCAGGCCATGGACTATCTCCCTTTCCTCCTCCGGTGAGAGATCATCCAGGCTCCTCCAACCTCCGTTCTCTCTCAGGTCTATCCCGATCTCTGACAGGAACTGGACCGCTCCCGGCTCGTTATTGGTTATACCAGGGAGGTACGGATCGGTGGTGTACTTGAACGCTTCTATAATACTCTTTCTCGTCCTCCCGTACAGTTTCAGCCCTTTTTTCCTTTCCACAAGTCCTTTATCCACAGCGTTCTCCATCATACTCTCGTTCAGCCCCAGATACTTCCCGTCTTCCTTCTGGATATCTCCTGTAGCTCCTACCAGTGCGTACTGTAACAGGTCCTGGTTGTCTTCGGCCATCGTCCGCGCGAGAAGGTAGGTGACTCCCGCCCCTGAGATGTTCTCGCCACCGTCGATCCCGTGGAGGTGCGGGTTCAGGTGGTGATCTACAGAACCCTCTGATGGTTCGTGATGGTCTGCGATGAAAACCTTCTCATCCTCCAGAAGTTCTTCTAGATCCTCTATCTGTCCACTTCCGATGTCCACAAAGAGCCAGAGATCCTCATCCGATTCCTCTACAATCTCCTCCAGTACCTCCCGGTTCAACTCGTCCACGAAGCTTATATCGAAGGGAATGCCGGAACGGTCCAGAAGCTCGTGGGCTATAACGGCTGAAGATATCCCGTCACAGTCGTAGTGCGCCACCACACGCACTTTCCCGCTGTAACTCTGCAGCTCCTCTGAAGCTCTATCTGCGTCTCTCACCAATTCCTTGCTCTTCTCCAGAAGCATCTAAGATTCACTCGACCACGAGCCGTGCCTTCTCTATGTTGTATGTCCAGTCCTCGGGGATCTCTTCGCCCCGGTAATAATCCACCAGTCTCCGGATCCGGGACTCGACAAGTGAGAGCTCCCTTTCTGAGGACTTGTCCTCCGGGTTGTCGTCCAGGTGGCCATCGATACGTACAGCTTTTTTCATCAGGCTCCGGAGGTCTTCCGGGAACTCCTGGTCGATCATCTCTGAGACTGTATCGCCTGTGATCTCCTGTACGTCAGGGACCCCGTATCTATCTCTCAGGACCCGGCCGATACCAGAGGGTTCAAGATCCTCTCCACGTAGATTAGTTACCAGTTCCCTTACCTCGTCCTCATCGTATATGACCCACGAAGTATCAGGGTCGACTGGTCGGGAACTGCCCGAGCTTCCTCTACCGTCTGAATGCATCCGTGCCATGGTTACCGGTTCCCTGAACTAATCTTAAATAGGTTTTCTGGAGCTTTCTACTTGTACCGTCCACGTTCTTCTATCTCACTGAGGCGCTCCAGGACCTCATCTCCGTCCTCAGACTCCTCTCGGTACGCTTTCTTGATCTCCTGCATCGCCTCTTCCGCGATTTCAGGATGTGTACTCTCCAGCGTCTCTTTCAGCAAATGTATGTCCGTGGCACAGTCCTCCACCCTGTCAGAGAAAAAGCCGAGTCCAAAATCGATAAGGTACAGCTGTTCGCCTGAAACTATCATGTTTGAGGTTGTCAGGTCGCCGTGAATCACGTTTCTGTTATGGAGCCGGGCGACACTTTCACCTATAGAACTCCAGATCTCTTCCTTGTCCTCGAACACGTCCTTCAGAAGCTCGCCATCGACTTCTTCCATAGATAACTGGAACGTGGACTCTTTTTCCACAGAGGGGACCCGGACCCCGGCCTGTCTGGCCTTTTCCAGGAGCCGTTTCTCCATCTCAGTCCTCTCCTCCCTCAATCTTGAATCCAGTTCTCTATGCCTGTAACCTTTCTGTTCTCTCTCCTTTATGAGATGATCTCCTTCCCGGTACAGTACTGCTTCAGCTCCTTTCGCTATCTCTTCCATCGTTCAAACCTCTTATCCTGTCCTTCAGATCTCTCATGAAATCAGGTTCGAAACGTTTCAGGATCTCCTCTTCGAACTCTTCTTCGAGATTCTCGATGTGGCGTTTCCGGGCATCTTCTAAGGTCTTTCCATCCCTGTAAAGCTTCTCCACCATGTCAGAAGCCTCCTGTGCGGCAAGCATCTTCGGGTAAAGGACGTAATCCGCGCCTTCATCGTACATCAACAGAGCGGATTCGATATCGTTCGCGGACAGGATGGTGAGTATGTCCGGATTGTTTTCCTCTATATAGTTCAGCAGGAACCTGTTGTCCTCTTCATCAGGGACAGTCGATACGACAGTCTTCGCCTTTGCGACATCTGCACGATCCAATGTCTGGATGTCTTCTATATCTCCGTATACTGCGTTGAAATCGTTATTCTTAGCCCATGAGATGATTTCAGGGTCATAGTCGATGACCACGACCTCTTCACCTTTCTCCTCCAGAAGCTGGAGTATCTTCCGCCCCTTGATATGAGACCCGCATAGGACGATGTGGTCCTCTCTTTCCTCTTTTTTCTCTTCGTACCTTGCTCCTTCTCTCTCGAACAGGAAACCTTCCACAAGGTGGTAGATATCTCTCTGATACTTCACTGTATAAGAGGTGGATATTATCGATACAACCATGAGAGCTGTAGCTAATGAGAAGATCCCTCTCCCGATATGCCCCATGTTCAGCCCTGTGAGCGCCAGCACCATAGAGAACTCAGATATCTGCGCCAGACTCAGCCCGGTATAGAAGGACGTTCTCTTCCCGTACTGGAACAGTGAGACCATAAGGTCTAGGATGAACGGTTTGAAAAACAGGGTGATACCTAGCAATATCAGGAACGGGACACGTAGCTCCCAGAGGCTCTGGAGGCTGACAAGCATCCCCAGGGAAACGAAGAACACGGTGACAAAGAAATCCCGTAAGGGCCGTGCTCTTTCTGATATCTCGATATTGTACGGGAAAGTGGTGAGGGATATACCCGCGATGAATCCGCCGACAGCCGTTGAGAATCCGGATTCAACTGCGATCCCGACGAACCCGAACAGGACGGCAACAGAGGTGAGAAAGACGAGCTCATGGGAGTCGTCTATCTGTTTGAGTAGGAGTGGGAAAACGTACTTGCTCAGGACCACTGCCAGTGCCAGAAGTCCCGCACCCCGTATCAGAGCGGAGACGAGAGGGGTGATACCAGGATCGTTCAGTGTCGTCAGCACGGATAGTGCGAGTACAACGATTATATCCTGTATGAGCAAGATACCTAGTACTATGCGGCCGTGCAGGGTGTCGATGTCTCTTCTGTCGGCGAGGATCTTGACTATCACCGCTGTCGAGCTGAACGCCAGGAAGAGTCCGGTGTAGATTGCATCGAAACCTGTGAAACCGAGGAAGTACATGGCGAAGTATCCCAGGGAGAACAGAAGCATAACCTCGGCAAGTGCGGCACCAAGTACCACGTACCTGACTTCTCGAAGTCGTGAAAGGTCCAGTTCGAGCCCTACCATGAAGAGCAAGAAGGCGACCCCTAACTCCGCGAACATCTGGATAACTTCGGTGTTACGAACTATACCCAGGATTTCAGGCCCGATTATGATGCCGGCAAGGATATAAGCAGCGAGGAGAGGCTGTCTCAGGAACTTGGCAAAGATGGCGAGAATCGTGGCGGAAAGGATTATGACCCCTACGTCGAACAGTATCGTTGTCTCGATAGCCATCTATACCACCTCTTCGATGCTCTCTCTTGACACAGGGCCTTCCCTGTACACCTTTAACCCCTCCCCAGTTAAACGTATTACGGTGCTGCTTGGGGTGTCATCCAGTTCTCCGTCGTCCAGCACGAGGTCGACGGATCCAAGCATCGAGTCATCTATCCCTTCTATGGAGTATTTAGAAGGTTCTCCGCTCACGTTGGCACTGGTCGCCACGACAGGTATGCCGGTTTCCTCAGCGATCATCCGAGAGGTCTCGTTACCAGGTATCCTGAACGCGAACTCTGAGTTGAGCAGGTCAGGAACGTTTCTCCGCTTTTCGGTGACGAGAGTGAGAGGGCCTGGCATGAACTCCTCCACCAGCTTCCTGTCGTCAGGGGTCAGGTAGCTGTATTCATCTGCGGTCTCCAGACTGTCGACTATCACGGTGAGACCTTTCTCTTCTGGTCTCTGCTTCATATCGTATATCTTCTCGATAGCCTCTTCGTCCGTGGCATCGCATCCGACACCGTAACAGGTTTCTGTCGGATAGATAACAGTACCTCCTGATCTGATAACCTCTGCTGCCTCCCTGATAGACTCCTCTGAAACAGGTTTCACCGCCACGTCACCTTCACCTCCTCGGGTCTCCATTCTGACATTATCTCTGTTCCACTGATCCTGTCAGGTTCTTCATTCCTCGCCCGGTTGATCCCCTGCCAGGCTATCATCGCTGCGTTGTCAGTCGCGTATTCACTGGGGACAAGGAACGCTTCACCGCCCCTCTCTCCAGCCATCGTCTCCAGCATCTCACGTAACCGACCGTTTGCTGCTACTCCCCCGGTCAGCAGCACCTCGTCCCTGTCAAGGTGAGCCATCGCCCTCTCCGTTGCTTCCACCAGCATCGCGTACATATGCTCCTGGAAGGAGAGGCAGAGGTCCTCTTTACGAACGTCTCCCTTCTCGTACATCCGCTGGGCCTCGGTCAGGAGACCGGAGAAGGAGAAGTCCATACCCTTGACAACGTACGATAACTCCAGCAGTTCCTCTCCCTCCTTTGCCAGCCTCTCGATCTCCGGTCCTCCAGGGTGTGGGATCCCGAGAGTCCGCGCCAGCTTGTCCAGCGCGTTGCCCGCCGCGATGTCAAGGGTCTCGCCGAACACGCGGTACCGCCCGCCAGCGTACGACACCACCTGAGAATTGCCCCCGGAGACGTAGAGTACCACCGGGTCTTCTGTGTCCGTCATCAGACGACCTATCTCTATATGGCCGAGTATGTGGTTGACGCCGTAAATCGGAAGGTTGTGCTTCAGTGCAAGGGAACGTGCGACGACCGCGCCAACATCAAGAGAGGGCGGCATCCCCGGACCCTGTGAGAACGCGATGCAGTCCAGTTCTTCCACCTCTATACCGGCTTGACGGAGAGCGTTGCTGTACACATCCAGCGACTTCGCGTAGTGATGTTCTGCCGCCTCTCTTGGGTGTATACCTCCTTCATCCGGTTCGTACATGTCTTTCTCGCTGGAAAGAACCTCCTCGTCACGCACCGAACGCTCCGCGTCGGTGCTCTCCGAACCGCCTTGCGGTTCGTGCGACGCAGAAACACCTCCGGTGTTTCGAGTTCCAGAAGCTGCGGCTTTGCCGCCAGCTTCGTCCTCCATCACTGCTGCACCGAACGTGTGCGCAGTCGACTCTATACCGAGGCAACGCATACTCCTGATTTCGGGGAGAACGGTTAAAAGAACTTATCCTACTTCTCTATCTCCGAGAAACCACAGTCACCGCACGTCTTCCGGTCCTCGTGAACCGCCAGGAAAGCGCCGCAACGTGGACATTTCGGGTGGTCAGTTTCGCCGTCCTCGTCGTACTTCTCGTGTAATTCAACTGATTCGTGCTTTCCCATCCTAAGAGCCACCCCACATCGTTCCTCTGGAACGCTGTTCGAACCTGCTTCCTGTGGAAGCAGGTGACTTCCTCTTGTGGGTCAACATGGTTCCACTCCTCGTGAAACCATAGGTTTCACTCGATCGAGTGAAATCTCCGATTTCCATCGAGTCGCTTCGCTCGAGTGCAGACATCTTAGCCATCATCGTCCGCCTCTTCAGATTCTTCTGTTTCATCAGTTTCATCTTCTTCCTCTGTTTCCTCTTCTCCTTCATCTTCATCTCCCTCTTGGTCCTCCACTTCTTCATCCGGTTCCTCTGTGTCTTCTTCAGAACCTTCAGCTTCCTGCTCCTCCTGTTCTTCTTCATCTCCTTCTCCCGGGAGTTCTTCGTGTATAGGTTCTTCATGCACGTTCAACCGGCCTCTTGAGGTCGAGAGACCTTTTGAGGAGTATATGCCATCGACTTCCACCGTCTTCGGGTCGAGGTCGAGCTCCGCAGAAATCTTGTCCCTCACCTCTGCAGCGCTCGGTGTAGCCTCATCAGGATGGGAGATCTCTATCTCTATCTCCTCACGGTCCAGCAGTGCTTTCTCTTCCCTCTCGACTATCTCAAGTTCCATCTAGACGTTCACCTGTACAGCGTACTTTCCTGTCGTTGTAACACCCATCTCCTCAGCTATCTCTGAATCCTCAGGGTCGTATATCGCTACGAGTCCACGCCAGTTCCGGGTCAGTTCATCGTTCTTGCAGATAGGACATTCGCTCCCTGATTCTACTATCCGTTTACAGTTAGTACAGGCGCGGTCAGCCATCGTTATCTTCCTCCTCTTCTTCAGCTTCTTCCACATCCTCTTCTATCCATTCCAGCTTTCCGAGTCCTGGTTGCCTCATCGTCAGGTTGACCTTGTGGTCGTCCCCGTCAGAGAGACTAACTGCTGTTATCCTTGCCTTGACCACGTCGCCCGGCTGGAGGGTGCGGTCGCCATCTTCTCCTGACAGAGCGTTCTGCTCCTCGTTGTAAGACACGTAATCGTCCATTATCTGTGATACGTGGCAAAGAGCCTCTATAGGTCCGAGAGAAACGAAGGCTCCGAACTCGGTTATCTCCGAGATCTCTCCCAGCACGACCTCGTGAAGTTCCGGAAGATAGGTTACTGCCTTGCAGGTCACCGGGTAGAAGGCGCCTGGTTCTTCAGGTTCTATCTCCCCCTCTCCTATGTCATCGACCGAGAGGATAGAGACGATGGAACCGAGTTCCGCGTCTATCCTGTTCTCGTAGATTTTGCCGAGGCTATCACTGACTGCTTCCTCGACGTCTCCACCCAGGAACTGGGGAGGGACTTTGACCCGGTCTTGGAATCGGACCTCGTAGAACATCTATTTCTCCCTCCTTTCAAACAGGTCCATTGAATGTTCTACAGCCTGGAGGGCTTTATCCTTGCCGTCCCAGCCGTTCACTTCCACCTCTTTACCCTCTTCGAGGTCCTTGTAGGTCCGGAAGAATTGGGCTATCTCCCTCAGGACGTGCTCTTCCACATCTTCCTTACCTTGAATATCATCGAAGGACGGGTCTTCATCAGGAACTGCCAGGATCTTATCGTCCTTCTCCCCGTCGTCCACCATCCTCATGAGCGCAACCGGTCTTGCCTTGATAGCGCATCCGGGATAGGTTTCCTCGTTCATCAATACCATGATGTCCATCGGGTCACCGTCATCGTATAGCGTCTGCGGTATGAAACCATATTCTCCGGGGTAGTGCATCGGGGAGTGGAGAACCCTGTCCAGGATGTATTTTCCCATCTCTTTGGAGTACTCGTACTTGTTCCTGCTTCCCTTCGGGATCTCGATCATAGCCCAGACCACCTCCGGAACGTCAGGTCCGGCAGGGAGGTCGCGCCAGTCGTCTTTCATCTTTTGTACACCTTTTTTCTGTTATAGAGCCGTCAGAACGGCTGTATTCCTCCTCCCTTCATAGTTTTAAAAAGCCGACGGTTGGAGGTTCTCTGCTTCCAGGTGGTCTCCACCTCTCAGGTATATGTGAGGGGAGTTCATTTCTCTCAGTTCTTTCCGGACCTCCGAGTCGTTGGTACAGACGACATAGTCACCTGCCAGCTCTATCAGGATATCGTCCACTTCCTCGTCCGAGTCCACGGTAACTATATCGATATCTTTCTCCTCCATGAACCTTTCCACGTTCTCACTGTACCTGCCGTCTTGTAGCTGAAGCGCCTCGTTGTACGTCCTGTTCAGGGTGTAGACCTGGTAAGCTCCTAGCAACCTGTCGAACTCCGAGAAGAGGTCCAACTTCTGCTGGAAGGGCAGTACGAGGAAGTTCGCATCGAGCAGCAGGTCCATGGTTGTACAAGAGAAGAGAAGCTTTAAGTCGTCCCGAGTATCTGAACCATGAACTCCATGATACCTTTGAAGGGGTGGCCGCGGACCACTACCAGTCTGGATGCGTGGGCACGCTTACCGGTATTTTCGGAGGAGACAGTGACGTAGAATTCTCCCCTGCCCGCTTTTTCCCCCTCCAGATGGAACTCTAGATCCTGTTGCTCGTCAGGCTCCAGTTTGATCCGGCAGGAGTTCCCTCCAGGATTGCAGTTGGTATCAGGTTTTTCGGTTGGGAGAGAGACATCTATCAGTTCTTCGTTGATGGCTTCCCCGTTGAAGTTCACCCTGTGAACGTCAGGTATATCCAGCGGGTTAGACACGGTCGCGGTTATGGTGTTACGGTCTCCCACTTCTATGTGGGTTGCCTCGATAGCTGCGGTTGCCAAGGGGATACCTATGGTCAGTAGAAAGAATAGCAGTGCCGCCAGCACCGCTCTGGTACGCATATAAGTAAAATCTGGTTCTTAGTTTAAATAGGTGAGTTCCTTTTCAGAGATTTTCTACATCCTCTTCCAGTTTCTTTGCCCATACACGTCTCAGTCTTTTTGCCCCTGTTTTGCTAATCTTGTTCTGGTCACCTATCCTCCTGGAAACGGGTTCGTACTGATTGACGCTGAAACCGAGATTCCGGAGATATTGGGCCACGTCCGATGCCTGCAGGCCTTGATGGATGGCGTGGGCGGTGAGAGTCTGGAGGGCATCGAAGGATGGCAAACTTATTTCGGAGGAATTAATACCTGGTTCATCACCTATAGTTATTTCTCTATCCTGTAACTTATCCATGATTTCTCCGACGTCTTCTACCAGTGCAAGAGTCTGGCTAGGTAGCGTTGTATCAGGGGCCCGCCACTCAACAGTTCCGAACTCCTCACGGAGGCGGACAGGCGTCCATATAGTATCGCCTGGTTCGAACGTGGAGTCGAAGGTATCAGACTCTACTCCTTCACTAATTGCAGCTTTCCGGAACTCTTCGAACCGTTTCTGCTGTCTATCCTCCCATTCTTTCTGGCTGTCAGTGTACTGCCATAGCTGCCCGTGCTGTGGAAACTCCTCGTAGCACCGGTTCCTGTAGATAAGGGATCGTGCACCTGCCGCTATTTTGTCGTCATAATAGGGAGCGGAGTTTGTGAGCGCGAGTGCAGGATCCAGAGCGGTTAACAGGTTCAACTGGTCCACTGATTTCTCCTGGTCGAAATGGATGTGGGTCCCTGCAACGTTCTTTGCATAAGATATCCGGTTGCCTAGGATCTTCGCCTGTATATCTCCCCGGTCGTAAGAGAGTCGAGGAACTTCCTCCCGTGAAAGAGTGGTGCCATGCGGGACCAGCCCTTTACCCTGTTCCTCAGCATGGTCCAGGACTTGGGTCATGATATCCTTGACGGTGGATCTTATATCTTCTATATCTTCCTGGGGGGGCGTCTTTATCTCGAGGAGGGGGTCCACGAACTCGGGAGCGCACTCCTCCATCTGATTCACGAGAGGGGCAGCGGTTGTGAGGCTACCCTCTTGGTCAACGACCCAGAACTCGAGTTCCAACCCCTTCTTCAAACCTCTATAACCCCCGTTCAGATTCCCTTTCCACTGATTTCTGTTTCATGAACGCCATAACTGAATCATAGGGATCGATATCTAGGATTTCCTTCGCAGCCTCGAATCCCGGTGATTCGTTCACCTCTGCAAAGAAGTATTCATCACCGCTCTCTATTATATCAACGCCGCAGAAATCGAACCCGCAGAGTTTGGCTGCCTGGATCGCTGCCTCCCTCATATCTTCTGAAGCATCGTAATCTTCCTTGTTCCCACCGGCCGAGATGTTGGATCGGAACTCTCCCTCCTCACCTACTCTCTTGTAGGAGTAGGTGTCCTCTCCTATCACCACCATCCTTACATCCTCTCCCGGGTTCTCAACGAAGTCCTGGAGGCATATATCCTGCTCGAACAGGGTGAGTGTATCGATTATCGGGGTCAGGCCTGACTCATCCTCCGCCATCATAACCCCCTTACCCCCGTAGCCGGTGATTATCTTGATCACCACGGGATAGCCTAGTTCTTCTGCTGCCTCTCTTGTCTGGTCGGTCGAGAGGGTGTATGCGGAGTCGGGGATAGGAAGGCTGCCCTCTCCCAGTACTTTCGTAGTGTAGAATTTGTTGGACGAGATAGCAAGAGAGTCGACATCCATCTGGGTGTAGACCCCTTCCTCGTCCAGTATCTCAGGAAGGTGTTCTCCGAACAGGAGATCGTCCCCGAACAGCCGGAGGAAGACACAGTCAAACTCTGTCAGGTCCGTATCTTTGTACATTACACTGGGGCGGTCGCCGTACTCTATCCTCAGACTGTCGAGAGGCACTCCCAGAACTGTGTCAAAGTACTCTTTTCCTGATTCGATGAAATGATGGTGTTGCGTGGATTCGCTACCGTAGACTACAGCACACTTAATTTTTCTCCCCTCCTTTCAGCAGGTCAGCGACCTTGCCGTACACATTTTTTCCGCTTATATCCTGGAATCTTTCGAGTTCAGGATTACTTTCTACATTGATAACCGTCCCACCTCTCGTCTGGACACGGCATATATTGCCTCCTATCGCGGATGCGGCCTCCTGAACAGCATCCTCCTGGTCTCCCGGGAGCGAGTGGTAGTTCATCGTGCTATCGTCATTAACCATCCATCCCCCGGATTCAATTCTCATTGAAACAGTGTGGCCGTCCACATAAAGAGTATCGTAGAGCTCTCCTTCAACTGATTCTTGCACGAGCATCAAGTTCTCGCCGTGTTCAAGTCTCTCGGCGATGGCGGAGAGCTGGTCTATATCTTTAACCCTATCCAAGCTCTCCCTCTCGAAACCTTCAAACACGCTGGCAACGACCGGGAACTCTATCGACTGTTCCGCATTCGTCAGCCCTTTCTCTGTGGATAGTGCGATAGTTTTGGGGACCGGGACTTTCCGCTCCGAAAGGACCTTGAACAGATAATGTTTCTCCATCATGATGGTGAATGCTGAGGGTTCGAGGTTCGTGTTGACGTCCTCGTGAACCGTGTCCAGGAGGACCCGGGCGTATATAGCTGTCTGAGGTGAGGGGGAGAGATAGGCTGCATCGAACTCCTCGACTGTACGTCCTCCTGCTCTGACTACAGTCTCATCGCCACTTGTTGTGATACGAGCATCTGCTAGGGAACGATGAACTACTTCTTCAAAATAGTCCTGAAAATCCTCTTTCTTCCCGTTACTCGTCAGAACGAGTAAATTCGTCAAGTTTCTTGTCACCTCCTCTTTTCCGCTCAGGTGTCCAAACCCGTTTAACCTTCTCTTCGCGTCTCCATTGTTCGAGAAAGTCTTCCACGACCTCGGGGGTCACCTGTTTCAGGATACGCCCTTGACGGAGGATCCGACCAAGCTGGAGCTCAAGACTCTTGCTCAAGTGGTCATATATACTCGTGTCTGCGTATATCAGTTCTTCCTTCAGACGCCAGTAGGCAGTGGAGCCCTTCGGAGCTAGCACGATATAACCTCTCTTTTGTCCCTCCCATTCCGCCATCGCGTCCTGCATCTCGGAGCCATCGACGTAGTAAACCCCTCCAGAGACTGTGTGTGCACTTGGATCCACCATCAGAATCTCTTTGCCCTCTACACCTACTGATAGTGCGTAGTGTCCTCCTCTGTTGCTTTCAGGGAATAGAACAGGTTTGGCGAAGTTAGGTACTATCAGAGCCCCATCGTTAAACCAGGTCTTGAACTCCTCCGATAGTTTTGTTATTCGATCATATTCGACGAAGGCGCCTTTTACTTCGCCGTTTGTGACGTCCTCTATCGCATCTATCATATCCTCAGGTTCTACCCCTTTGCCGACCTCGGTACCGGACTTCTCCGCTAGATCGCCCTGCGAGATGTCGAACCCGAACATCGCTAGCGCCATCTCAGCGGATGCAGGACCGCAGTAGGATGGATCCTGGGCCACGAAGTAATCCGTGATGTCTTCCAGCGTCTCCACGTCTGCTTTCACTCGTTTGAAAAGGATGTCCTTGTCCATCAGGTTCTTGTTCGGAGAGAGCAGGAAGTATCCGGAGTCAGTGGTTACCGTGGTCCCGAAGGCAGATATCTCTCTGATCTCGCCCGTCTCATCCTCCATCTTTACCCGTTTCCCGGGTTTCAGAACATCTGAACTCCTCAGGTAGATGCCTGCAGCGTAGTTCTGCAGGAGGTCCTTGAACCCAAAGAACCCGAGCAACGCGAGTAAAAGTACTATACCGTATGAGGCTGCTGTAATGGTGTTGTTCACGATCTGTGGCGAGACCCCGAGCTGGATTATAGAGAGTTCAAAGACCACGAGATAGAGGAAGTACTTTATCCCTACAAGGAATCCATCCATAACCTTCGGAGAGACCCCTACAGCTTCCGCCTGTTTCTTCACGTCCAGGTTCTCTACAAAGGCTCTTATACCGGATACTACCCCCTTCGTCAGTACAAATCCTAGTAGGAGGACGAGTACTGCAGTTATAACGCGAGGAGTGTAGGACGCTATCTGGCCGGCTATCTGGCTCACCGCAGATGAGTTGATATAGAGAGTGGCTATGGCCAATGTAAGTACGATGACGCCATATTCTATGATCCGGTCCGGAGACCTCTCCCTTTTACGGATCCTATCTGCTACCTCTTCCTTTGGGAGTGTCCTCTCCCAGATGTAACGGGTTATCTGGCCTGAAAGCCGGGCTATCGCGATACCTGCAGCGAGTATGAAGAACGTGAAGACTATCTTGGCGGCGAGACTCTGCTGTAGGAGTCCGAGAGCGATGCCCTCGATCTGAGAAATGAGCGCCATGATGTACAACCCCAAATCCTCGATGGGTTTTAAATAACTAATGACTGTCCTAAACCTTTTTTCCCAGGTATCAGGACGTTTAAGACTGTTTAAAGCGGTTTTAGAGGTTAATTAATGGTGCCCGTACCTATCAGGCGCCATCGGGATCCCATACGCCTCGATACTGCGACCGTATCGCCCTCTTCAGCACATACAGGTCTCTTCAGGTCCACTTCGATGGTCTTTCCTGCAGTGGTGACCACACCAGAGCTCTTACCTGTCCCGACATTAAGCAGTAGAGGTTCGTTCTCCTTCACTGGTTCCACTTCTTTCTTCTCCTCACTCCCAACCACATGCCCCATCAGATCTACTTCTATCTGGAGAGATTCTCTCACAGGTGGTAGCTCTCCTTTCAGTCCTAGAACGTTCCCTGCCAGGCTGTCTGATTTGGCGAGTGACGGGTCGAGTCCTGTCTCCACGCCAAGAAGTCCTCCGGGTCTGCCTTTCTCAACAGTCTTGTCGCCGTGTATGATGCTCCGAGCTTCAGTCTCTACCGTCTCCCAGCTCCCTTCTCTCTCGTAACCCGGTTTCAGCGCTATATCGTCGCCCTCTTCTATCTCACCCCGCTGTAGACTACCTCCTACGACTCCACCGCTCAGTTTTTCAGGAGAGGCGCCGGGCTTGTTGATATCGAACGACCGGGCTACAAGCATCTTCGGATCAGCTTCCGAATCTCTCTCCGGTGTTGGTATCTCTTCCTCTATAGCCTCGATAAGGACATCGATGTTCGCGCCGTGCTGTGCGGATACAGGGATTACAGGCGAGTCCTCAGCAACAGTCCCTTCGAGGAACTGTTCCAGTTGCCTGTAGTTCTCCTCCGCTTCCTCCTCGCTGACCAGGTCTATCTTGTTCTGGACAACAACAATGTTCTCTATACCGACGCGTTCCAGCGCTGCAAGATGCTCCCTCGTCTGGGGTTGAGGAACTTCTTCGTCCGCTGCTACGAGTAAGAGAGCTCCGTCCATTATCGCGGCACCTGAGAGAACGTTAGCCATCAATGTTTCGTGGCCTGGGGCATCTACCAGGGAGACGCTCCTCGCGATCTCGGTCTCTTCCCCACATTCCTCGCAGGTATCTTCAACAGTATAGCTTCCGCAATCTTGGCATTGACGGACAGTGATATCTGCATAACCGAGCCGTATCGTGATACCTCTTCTCAGTTCTTCAGAATGAGTGTCGGTCCACTCCCCGCTGAGAGCGTTGGTGAGCGTTGTCTTACCGTGGTCGACGTGCCCTACAAGGCCGATGTTGGCCTCAGGTACTGGAGTCTCTCCCAAGGAAACCACCTACTCCTCGGCCTCTTCCCCCTCTTCTTCCCCTGTTTCCTCGTCTTCCTCTTCGGCCGTTTCTTCATCAGCTTCTTCCTGTTCCTCTTCTCCTTCCTCCTCTGCGTCTTCACTCTCCTCCTCTACTTCTTCATCTTCCTGGTCTTCTACCTCTTCATCCGGTTCCTCTGTGTCTTCTTCCGGCTCTTCACCCAGGAGCTTTCCGATACTATCGTCCCCTTCCTCGACCACTCCGAGGTTCAGCTGAGCTATCTGGCGAGAAACAGTGTTTCCACGGACAGATTTCCGCTTCCTCTCACCGTGTTCAAGGTCTCTCGCACCTGTACCTTCTTTCACAAGTAGCTGTTTTCTCTGTGTCCCTTCAACCGACTCTTTCATAGGGAAGCCTTCAGTATCGCTACCGCCTGTTATCTCGAGAGTGTACCCGTCCAGTCCGAGTACAGAACCATCGACTTCCCCTCCTATCTCCAGGCCTGTAAGGGCCTGTACTTGTCGGTCCTCGAGTTCAAATTGATGCGTTTCTCCGCTTTCCGTGCCTATTACAGCTTTCATGGTAGATACACCTGCTCAGTCGCACGCCTGCCGTAGCAGGCGGCAATACGGACCCCTTCCAGGAGTCTCCGCCTGAGGGCGGATGCTTCCGAGCAGTTTAGCCGTCACGATAAACTCTTTTAAATCGCCTGCTGTTAGAAGCCAGATATTTAAGCCGGAACCTACAGTTTTTGTACATGGCTCTGGTCGGCAAGGTGCTGGAGAACGGTTGGGACGAAACTGTCGCGTTTCTCCAGACCGAATCGGTGGCAAGACCGAGGCTTTTCGCAGCTATCGTGATAGCGGTTGTCGGGTTCGTCGGGGGACGTATAGTCGGCGAGCTGGTAAGGAAGCTGATCGGGATGACTTCTCTCGATGAACTGGCAGTGAAATCTGATGTCCAGTCCTTCCTCCGCCAGATAGGATACAGGGGTTCGATATCGGAGCTTATCGGGGGGATCGTGAAATGGCTGATATACCTCCTTACTCTCTCATCCTTGTTATATATGTTCGGCCTCGGATCCGCGGCTGTATATTCACAGGTGCTGCTCGACTGGGGAACCAGGTTCCTGATCGCGGTTGCTATCGTTCTGATAGGAGCGGCTATCTCCGACCAGCTGGAACAGATAACAGTCCGCCTGTTCCGCGTCAGCAGGTTGACAGGCCTTGTTGACGAGTCAGAGGCTGAGATGCCTGTATACGTGATAGCAGGGAAGTCGGTCAAGTACACCGGGCTGCTGGTTTCGCTCCTTATAGCTCTCGGGTTCGCTGGCATTAACGTCCAGATACTGAACATCCTGTTCGGGTTGATAGGTCTCGGGATAGTGGCT
The DNA here is from genome assembly GCA_022865215.1 of Candidatus Nanohalarchaeota archaeon QJJ-7. Lineage (GTDB taxonomy): Archaea > Nanohalarchaeota > Nanosalinia > Nanosalinales > Nanohalalkaliarchaeaceae > JALIDP01. The sequence continues at coordinate 18,074 of JALIDP010000010.1, forward strand.
TCCCTGGTTCTAGGGACGAGAGATCTAACCCGGAACATCGCGGTTTCGGTATACTTCCAGATTTCGAGGGTTTTCGATGCCGGCGATGATATCACGGTAGGAGAATACAGCGGCAGTGTGAGCGGGATCCGGCCTCTCTATACCAAACTGGATTCGGACGGGAAGACGATATACATCCCTAACCACAAGCTCGTATCCGAAACTATAGAAAGGGAAGAGGGGTAGTATGCGCTGGTCCGTGGTCAACTACTACGCGGGCGTATTCCTCAAGATATTCTCTGCCTTTCTTTTCATACCGGTTGTCGTAGGGAAGTTCTACGGTGAGAGCTTCATACAGCTTGAGTCGTTCATACTTGCGTCTTTCACCGCTATAGTCATCGGATGGGGTCTGACCCGTGTAGGGGAGGAGAAGAAACCGGAAGCGATCGAAGCGATGGTGACCGCGACGATAGCATGGTTACTGGCGGTAGGGATCGGTGCGATCCCTCTGAAAGTGGTTGTCGGGATACCATTCATCGATGCTTACTTCGAGGCTATGTCCGCGATGACCACCACCGGGATGAGTGTTTTCAACAGCCTCGACCTGCCTCGCTCCATACTGTTCTGGAGGTCTTTCATGCAGTGGATAGGCGGCCTTGGAGTCCTGACCTTCTTCGTCACTGTGCTGGTGGAGTCTGGAGGGGTCGCGAGAAAGCTCGTATCAACGGAGTCGAACAAGTTTTCAGGTGGGAGCATCCACGCATCACTGTTCAACGCGGTCAAATCTCTATGGTACGTATATATCTTCCTGACTCTTGTAGAGACCCTCCTCCTGTACTACTTCGGGTTCCCGACCTTCCACGCCTTTACATATTCGCTTGCCACGATACCTACAGGAGGGTTCTCGACTCTGCCGGAGATAGGAGCTTTGATGAATCCTGGCGTCGGAGCCACAATCACTGTGTTCATGTTCCTTGGAGGGACGAACTTTCTCCTCATCTACAGCCTGATGAGAGGAAGGCTACGTAGAATCTTGGAGGACTTCGAGTTCCGACTGTACTTCTCCTTCGCCGCTGTCGCATTCCTCCTGGTAACAGCTGACCTGTTCATCAACAGAGGTTCGTCGCTCATCTCGGCGTCCCAGACCTCGGTATTCCATACTTCGTCAGTTATAAGCTCGGCAGGGTTCACTCTGGAACCTCTCAGGGGTTTCCCTGACTTCTCGAGGTTCCTGTTCCTGGTGATGATGTTCGTAGGAGGCTCTCTCGGGTCTACGACGGGAGGTTTCAAGATGATGAGGCTGGGGATAATGCTGAAGCTGACGTGGCAGAAGATACGTTCTCTCGGGATCCCGAGGACGGTCATCAACCCGGTGTCTGTAGGGGGCAGGATCCTGGAGGACGAGGAGATCATGCAGGTATCCGCGATCCTGTTCATGTGGCTCTCGGCGGTAGTTCTGGGCGGGCTGGTGACCGTGGCATTATCTCCTTACAGTATAACTGAATCGGTTCAACTCATGACCTCCGCTGTAGGTACCATGGGACCCACTTTCATACCACAGGCCGAGCTCGCATCTCTCGATCCGCTGGTGAAGGTGTCGCTCATGATAGGGATGCTGGCAGGCCGTCTAGAGATGCTGCCCCTACTTGGGCTTCTCAACATAAAGCTGGTACAGAGGTTCGCCTGATGAATCAGAAGTAGAAACTTCCGTAGGATTTAAATACCACCTTTCCTAGGTATGTCCTATGCGGAAGGGTATCACGCCGGTCGTGGCTATGATTCTGCTGCTTATGATGACAGTTGCGGCCGCAGGAGCTGCTTTTGCATGGACTCAAGGCATCATCACGGGTCAGCAGGAGGATGTTGAGACGGAATTGGATACTGAGATAACTGTACGGGATATGCAGTGTGCGAGCGATGGAACTGTAGATTTCTTCCTGGATAACACCGGTTCGGCCACAGTTTCCGCTAACAACACTGTTTCAGTCTACCTATACAGCGTTTCGACAGGAGACCTTGTTAACACTACCGATACTTCTCGGCAAGGCGGTGATATGGAGCCTGGAGATGCTTGGGACAGTACTGTCAGCTTTGACAGCGCCGATATGGATAACGGTATTGATTACGAGATAGAGTTCGAGTTCCCAAACCAGGGAAGTTACAGTGTATCAGGTACATGTCAAGCAGAGTGATATCATGAACGCAAGAAGGGTCAGGAAAGGTGTTTCTCCGTTGATTGCTGCGGTTTTGCTGATTGCGTTTACTATGGCTGTTGCTGCTATTTTGACTGCGTGGGTTACGACTTTTACCCAGGAGCAGACTGATCAGTTAGGTAATCAGTCTTCTCAGCAGATTGATTGTAGTTTTGCTCAGGTAAATATTTTTTCGGAAGATTATGATTCGAATTGGGTGAATATTTCTGTGGAGAATAATGGTCAGGAGGAGCTTGGTAACTTGAGTGTGACTGCTTTAGATGGTAGTTCTGTGTTAGGTACGGATTATATTGAGGACTTTACTTCTGGTTCGGTCCGAGGTGCACAGGTGAATACTAGCGGTACTGAGGCAGATACTGTTCGTGTTGCTGCGGAGAGTTGTCCGACGGTGACTGATTCCGCCACACTCGGATAAGTTTCCCGGTACTTATTTATGAGGTTCTTATGTACATTTACCTGTTATGTACGTGATAGTGGTCGGTGTCAACACTATCAGCAGGAAGCTGATCGAAGACCTTTCGAAGAACCATGATCTGGTGGTGGTGGAAGAAGACGAGGAGGAGGCGGAACGTATCTACTCTGATTCTGCAGCTACAGTCGTCAACGGCCCTCCGACCCGTTTATCAGTTCTAGAGGATGCAGGGATATCAAAAGCTGATGTACTAGTCCCCACTCTCAGTGACGATAACCAGAACCTTGTCGTCTCGATGATAGGGAAGAAGTATGGAGTTCCGAAGGTGGTTACCCGCGTGGAAAACCCAGAATACCAGGAGATATACAGCATCCTGGAAGTCAACACGATAGAGTACACTGATATCGTATACGGCGAGTTTATCTCGGCTATAGAGCATCCATCAATCCTGAAGGTGGCCAATATCGGGAAGGGGAAGGAGATACTGGAAATAATTGTAGATACGGGTTCGAGGCTGGAGGATCTGAGGGTCGATGAGGTTCAGGAGTTGGATGATTTCCCGGCGGAGAATGTGGAGTTTTCCGCGGTTCTGAGAGAGGATGAGGTTCTACGTCCGAGGGAGACTCTGCGGCTTAAAGAAGAGGATTCTCTGGTCGTTATAATCGATCCCGAGATCAAAGGAGAGCTACACCAGATTCTAGAGTAGAGCCTTTTCTGTCAGCCCCAGAGCCATTCCAAGGATTCCGAACCCGGCTATCCGGTCGAGTTTTCTACCGCAGTTACAGTGTCTGGGTGCCGGAGAACGGATGCTAGATAGATCGGAAGGATCACTGTCACTGTCAGCAATCCATGCCCAAGTTTAACAGCCCTGGTAGTTCTTTCAAGTTGGGAACGTTATTCTATCTTCCAGCGCGGGTCAACCTTGTCCTTTATATCCACTATATCTTCCAGAAGTCGGAGCTCCCCTGTTGAGAACTCCTCCTCCATCTCCTGGATTATCCTGAAATCCTTGCCAGTAACGTCTGTATAAAGCTCGTCGCCTTCCTCGACCTGTCTTCCTACGGTAACATCGGTTACAGATACTGCTACTTGATCTCCTTTTACTGCCTGTCCTATACTCTCTCCTTCTTCCTGTATCGCCTTTACCTTGCCCAGTGTTTCTCCATCCTCGTTCATCAGGCGGGAGCCGGAGTTGAGTACACCTTCCCTCATCTCTATCCCGAAGACTGCAGGGTTAGACTGCCTGAAGACGTGATCGGGTAGGACTCGTATCTTCGCTGGCCGGGTTATCTTCTCTAGAACTGCTTCCCTCCTCGTCTCCTTCAGTTCTTCTATCCATTCCTCGTAGTCATCCACCAGTTGGTATATGACATCGCTCTCGAAGTATTCGATATCTGTACCTGCGAGGTATTCTTCTGCATCTTCAGTTATCTGGGTCGAGAAGGAGATAACCGCTCTATTCTCGCCCTCAGCGTTCTCTGCTTCCACTATATCCTGTTTCTTCACCTTTCCTACAGCTGCCCTCCTCACAGGTATGTCGTTCTCTGCCAGAGAGTCCGTGATAGCTTCCAAGCTCCCGAGCGAATCTGCACGGACCACAACGCCTGAATCGGAGGTCTGCATCCTGAAAGATGCGAGCTCTTCCTCGACCTCTTCCTTCGCCTCCTCCAGTTCATCGTCTTTTACAGTCCTGAAAGGTGCACCGGCAACCACGTTCTCCAGTTCAGGAGCGGATACCTTCACCCCTGCAGCTGCTGAGATCTCGTCTATACTCTCGAAATCCTGCCCCTTACGCATCTCTTCGAGGGGTTCGGGCTCCAGTAGAGCCTTCACCTCGGTCACTATAGCCCCGTTCTGACCCCCGACAACGAGGTTCTCACCTGTCCGCACGGTACCATCTGTCACTATCACATCGATGGTGGTACCGAATCCTTTCACCTCGTCGATCTCAAGCACAGTTCCCTCACCTCTCTCTTCCTCCATCTCCAGCTGGTCGGAAAGATAGTTCTGTGAGAGTCCTGCGAGAGCCATGAGAATATCGGGAACGCCCTCACCTGTTTCCGCGGATATAGGTACTACACCAACCTTTTTCTGGAAATCATCAACCCTGTCGTAACGGTCGACAGTCAGGCCCAGATCGGAAAAATCGGACATGAGATAATATATGGCGTCATCCATTCTCTCCTGGACCTGTTCCGGCTGCTGACCGTAGCTCTTTATGGAGCAGGAATCCTTCTTCTCCCAGCCAGGAAGGGTGTCGATCTTGTTCAGGGCTATGACGAAAGGGGTGTCTGACTCCCGGAGTATCTCCACGGCCTCCCGGGTCTGAGGCTGAACGCCGTCTTTAACATCGATTACTAGCACCGCGATATCCGAGAGCGAACTCCCTCTCTTCCTTAGAGAGTTGAAGGCAGCGTGGCCGGGTGTATCGATAAAGAGCAGACCAGGGATCTCGAGGTCGGTGTCAAGTTCTCCGATTAGAGACCCACAGACGTCCTCTATCTTCTCGATAGGGACTGAGGTCGCGTCTATCATCTGAGTTATCCCGCCTGCTTCCTTCTCCGCCACGACACTACCTCTCACGAAATCGAGAAGTGTGGTCTTGCCCGCGTCAACAGACCCTAGAACCGATACCACCGGCTGTCTTATGGACATACAGGTGAAGAAATAGCCGAGTCTTTAAAAGCTGAACTAGTCTTCCGCGTATTCCAGGTTGCGGTCCTTCTCCCAGTTCTTCTCGCACTTTGACGAGCAGAAGTTGAACCTTGAACCGTCTGTACGTACGAACATCTTGCCCGAACTCTTCGGGACCTCGTCACCGCAGTAGTCGCATTCTGGCATTTTTATCACTCCATCTCCGTCTCTTCCAGCATCAGGATGTCTTCTTCCCGGACAGGCCCCATGACGTCTCTTACGAGGATTTTGCCCTCTTCAGACCCTTCGACAATCTTACATCGGACCTTCTTCACGCCTCTGTGGCCCTGTTCACCGAGAACCTGTACGACTTCTGCTGGAACTGACATAGTATCACAGCTCTTCCGTCTTGGAAGCGATATCCTTCACATCGTTATCCGCGGAGCCAGGTTCTTCGACCGCTACCGCAGCTGTCTGGACCTCCAGACCTGCGGCAAGACCGAGTTCCTCCTTTTCAGGGACGAAAGTGTAAGGTATTCCCTTTTCATTGCAGAGAGCAGGCAGGTGCATAACTATCTCCGGAGGATCGACGTCCTCGGCGATGACAACAAGATCCGCGTTGCCCCGCTCCACGGCTTTCGTCACTTCGTTTGCTCCTTTCCTTATGCTTCCGGTATCTCTGGCCTTCTCCACCGAGTTGTAAGTGGATTCGGCCAGACTTTCTGGTACTTCGAATTCTACATAGCTCATTGGTTCTCACCTCACCTTATGGAGAAACGGTACAGTATTAACCTTATAAAGGATGTCCGGGGCCTGTCCGGAATCCGGAGATATCAAGGGCTGACGATGTCTTTAAGGTCCTCAGTGTCTTTCTCTGCCTGGTCCAGGATCCTCCGTACTCCCTCCTCGGTGTCGCGGTCCTCCTGGAGGGTGCCCTCCATGGAACCGATGTAGTTTTCCATATCCGCTGCGACCCTTCTCAGATCAGATACCGCGTCCAAGGCATCCCTGAACTTGTCTACAGTTATGAAAAGAGGTCCTTTCTCGATGTCGGGGACGTCTATATCCTTGACTTCTGGAGGTTCAGGTACATCCTCGTGTGTCGGTCCTCCAGATCCGGTTTCCGGAGTATCGATGTCGGGTGTGCCCCGATCCCTGCCAGTATCTGGTGAGGAGGTCTCTTCTGTGCCGGGTGATCTGGTGGCAGCCTGGCTTTTGACTTCAGGAGATCCTCCCGATAGATTTCCTCCTCTATCTTCTGAAGGTTTTTCTCTTTCCGGGCTTTCGGCAGGTCCTGAATGATCCTGTCTCTCGCCCCTCCCTCCCTGGAGTTCATCCGCCCTGACTGGCGGTTCGAGGACTTCTTTATCCTGATCTTGAGGATCTCTAACTCCTTGTCCTCCCTGAACCCTGTCCCTTATCTCCTCTATATTCTCCTGGAGCTCCTCTTCATCCTTTCCATCTCCCCCTACAAGGTCATCGAAGATACCCATACCCGAGAAGTGGCTCCGCTCCCTTTTATATCTTGGAGCTCCCTAGGGATGTGCGTAATACGCTTCAACTTTTTCTCCTGTTCCTGTGACGTTCACGAAACCGAAACGCACGAACTGAACCACCTCTTCCGGTACTGAAGGCTCGCATACACCTTCTATCTTCTCCGCGTCAGGCATCACCACCTCACAGTCTTTACCATCCTGTGGAACCCACTGGACTATCGGAGCCTCTCTCTCCAATGCCTCGGTGTGGTCGAGCGAGTGGAAACTTGCCCTCCTGCCCTCCACCTCCACATTGCACAGGTCTTTCAGTCGGAGGAAACCGTCCTCGATATCTGAACTGTCCACGTAAACCTTCGCTTTACCATCTTTCACTTTCACAGGGACTTCTCTCTCGCCCCGGTCCTCTTCAGGGTGGTAGGGGATCTCCGCTTCCAGTTTCTCTGGAACGTCCTCTATCACCAGTTCCTCCGGCTCTTCAACGAAAAAGTACCGATCCGCTTTCTCGTCTATTATCTTCCGGTTCTCAGTGTATAGAGTGTCTACGGGTACAGAAACATCGTTATTCGACATCCCGAACTCGAGCACGAAGTTCCGTATCGCCTCGGGATCGAAACCCCGCTTCTTTAACGATCGGAGAGACCATGTCCTCGGATCCTCCCAGCCTTCGTGTTCCCCCGAGTCGATTTTCTGTCTGGAGGTAGAAGTGGAAAGGTTGATCCCTTCGATCCCCAGTAATCCGTGGTGGAGGATCTCCGGTTCCTCCCAGTCCAGGAGCTCCCACATGAAACGTTCCATCCGGTCCTCCATAACCAGGTCTTTACCCCTCAGTATATGGGTGATTCCGAGCTCGTGGTCGTCTATAGCCCAGGAAAACTCCAGCATCGGCCAAACTCTGTATCTATCTCCAACGCGTGGGTGATCAAGCTCCGAGATACGTAACAGGACCCGGTCCCGGAACGCGGGATCGTCCGCCTCCATGTCGGTCTTCAGCCTCACCGCGGCCTCGCCCTCGCCGTATCCCCCTTCCAGCATATCCTCCCATTTCTCCAGGTTGGTATCCGCGCTCTGCTCCCTGTGTTCACATGCAACTCCTTCTTCCCGGTTCTCTCTGAGCGTTTCTGCGCCGCACTCGCATACATAGGCCCACCCCTCCCGGAGGAACCTCTCCCCGTACTCGTAGAACCTCTCTAGCCGGTCGGACTTGTAAATAATCTCATCGTAATCGACTCCTAGCCAGTCAAGATCTTCCGGGATGGCGTCATACGCTTCCGGGATAGGCTTCTTCTCCTCGCTTCCTGCCGTGTCGTCGATCACCAGGAGCAGCTTTCCATCGTTCCTCTTCACGTATTCATCGTTGAGAACAGCCATGCGGGCGTTCCCGATGTGTAGCATGCCGGAAGGGAACGGGGCCATCCGCATCACGACATCCCTCTCCTCGGCGTCAGGAAGTTCTGGAAGACCTTCGTCCTTCTCCGCCTCCTCGTACTCGTGTTCTCCGATGATTGATTCGAGTTCCCCCTCCGATAACCCGTTGACCTCGTCTATCACGTCTTCAGCGGTAGAAACGACCTCTCCTGCACGCTCCTTCAGTTCGGGCTGTTCAGCAAAGACTTTTCCCACGACCGCGTCAGTCTCCGCCGAACCGTGTTCGAGAGCGTTCCTGGCCGCGTACTTCTTCACCAGTTTCTCCAGTTCCATGGATGGAGATGCCGGATACAGTTTTATCTATCTTCCTCTGGAAAGGGAGCTAGAATTTCTGTGCTAGTAGCCCGTCTTCTCCGTTGAGACGCATGGAGTTCTCATGGATCTCCTGTGCAGATAGGTCCTCAAAATTCTTTAGAGACCATTCCGTTAACTTCTGGTAGAAACTTTCTGTGTTGGGTAAAGGGCTTCCGGGAATCATATCATTGAAGGCGAGGCCTGCACCTACGGTATCCCAGAACGTGTCTATAGACTCCTGGATAGAGCCTCTGTAAGCGACTGA
>JALIDP010000011.1 GCA_022865215.1 Candidatus Nanohalarchaeota archaeon QJJ-7
CACGAGCTCGATCACGTTCGCGAGGAACGTGTCCTCCCCGACCTTCGTCGCCTCGATCACCAGGCGGCCGGTCTGGTTGACCGTCGAGCCTATCACCTCGTCCCCCTCCCCCTTCGTTACAGGAACAGATTCGCCCGTGGCCATCGACTCGTCCACAGAACTCTCTCCTTCAACCACCTCGCCGTCGACAGGGGTCTTCTCTCCCGGCTTTACAATCAGTCTATCCCCGACCTCCACTTCCTCGACGTGGACCTCCACCTCCTCACCCTCCCTCACGACCCGCGCAGTCTCGGGCTGGAGCGAGAGGAGCTTCTGGATGGCCTGCGAGGCTCTTCCTTTCGCGCGGTTCTCGGCGTACTTCCCGGTGAGATGGAAAGCTATTATCATCGCCGCGATACCGGCGTAGTTCTGCATCGGAATGAAGAAGGATGCCACCCCTGCCAGGAACGCGACCGAGGAACCCATCGTTATCAGGGTGTCCATGTTCACGTTGAGCCTCCTTCCCGCTTTCCAGGTGGCACGGTGGGTCGGGGCCCCTAGCCAGTAGACCACCGGGAAGGATATGAGAACCACCAGAAATCCTGTCTGGGTGGAGGTGAGGGGATCAACCCCGAGGTACGATGAGAACATGATCAGCATTACGGGCAGGGTCCCTCCCCACGCGTACAGCATCCTCCTTTTAGAGTAGTCTTCCTCCGTCCCGTCACCGCGTTCTGCCTCGGAGAGAGAATTCTCCCCGTTATCGGAGTGACCGTCCTCTTCTACCACGCCGTAACCCGCTGCGTGGACCGCTTCCACCAGAGCCTCATGGGAGACCTCCTTCCCATGAGTGATGGTAGCGGTGTCGGCCGCGAAATTGACCACTACCTCCTCCACCCCGTCAATGTCATCCAGCTCTGACTCGATCGACGAGGCGCAGGAGGCACAGTGCATCCCGGAAAGTTCGAGGCGTGTGTTTTCCATCGGTCTAGCTAATTTCCTGGGTTTCCCAGTCCTTTTAACAGTCGCCCCTCATCTCTGGAAGACCGGATGAAGAGGGCGAGATCCCGCGCTCGTCCAGCTCCTGTTTCAGAACCTCCTGAGGGAAGAAGAATCCTTTCCAGTCTTCTACTTCTTCCAGTATCTCCTGGTCGGTCATGTCCGTGTTCTTGACCAGATACTTGATGAGTCCGGAAAGCGCCAGGTTGTGCTCGCACTGACAGGCCACGGATCCTTCCTCGCTCACTGCGGCGGTCGCGCCACAGCAGTACTCGCAAGAGGTTCCCTCTCGGTTACCGAGGTCGATATACCTCTGTCTAGATTCTCCTGAGAGCTCGATGTCCTCCTGCCAGGACACCATCTCCTGCATGCCTGTATCGGAGTAACTTGCCCCGTATCCTGTCGGAGAATTTTTTTCCGGTATCACCTTGCTTTTGACCTCCTGAACCCGCTGGTCAAGACTCGTATCGTCTCCAGTTTTTGCCTCTAAGTTATCAGGGTTTCCGTCCAGAGATACCGAGTTTATACCGCCCATCAATGTTCCTGCCGCCAGAAATCCGCCAAGGAACGCGATCACCGCCACTTGTTTCACGCCGAGTTCGAGAGCTTCTGTCATAATATCACATATCGTATTTCGATAGGTCTTATTTTAAATGTTTCGATGACTCACTTTAGTGTATGGAAGACGTCGATGTCTCTCACGTCGTCAGGCTCTACGTTCTGCTCCTCCTCCGCAAGGAGCCACATCACGGCTATGAACTTATAAAGGAGATAGGAGAGGTGATGGGTAAAGACCCCAGCAGCTCCCATATCTATCCGTTCCTCAAGGAACTGGATGAGAGAGGTCTTGTGGATTCACAGGAGACCGGCGATCGCGGTAAGACTGAGTACACCCTCACCCCTGACGGGCAGGATGTGGTGGACGACCAGATCGAGTCACTGGGAGAGATGATGGCTGCAGCAGTTGAAGGGAGTATCAAGGAATGCAACCACTGCGACTGTGAGATCTACGACGGCGGGGTCGAAGTCGGGGGACTCGTTTACTGCTGTAAGCACTGCGCAGAAGCTGATTCTGAAGAGTAGTTAGATTCAGAGAACCGCCAGCTTTTCAACCGCATCCAAAAACTTGTTCACATCTTCTTCATCGTTGTACAGGTAGAGCGAGGCACGGACCGAAGACCCTTTTTCTCTTGAATTGAACCAGGAATGGACGCAGTGCATACCTGACCTGACCGCGATATCCCTGTCATCGAGCATCATCGCTGCCTGGTGGGGCTCGACGTTCTCCAGGCGGAACGATTCGATCCCGGAACCTTCCTTGCCGACAGGTTCTACTCCATCGACCTGTTCCAGTCCCTCTCTCATCCTCGCTGTCAACTCCTCCTCGTGTTCCTCTATACGCTCCATCCCTACCTCCTGTAGATAGTCCACCGCGGCTCCGAGACCCGCGATCCCTGCAACGTTCGGCAGCCCTGCCTCCATCCTGTGCGGGAACTCCTGGAACTCCGCAGATTCGTAGGTCGTGTTCGAGACAGCTTCTCCTCCCGTTATGAAGGGTTCTATCTCATCCTTCACCCGGTCCGAAGCGTACAGGGCGCCGGTCCCGCTCGGTCCCAGCATCTTGTGGCCTGAAAACGCGACAAGGTCTGCCCCGACTTCCCCAACAGAGAAGGGCTGGTGCGGAATGCTCTGCGCCGCGTCCACGAGAGTATAGGCACCGTTCTCCTTCGCCACCTTCACGATCTCTTCCACAGGAAGCTCCCAGCCGTCGAGGTTGGAAACATGGACGACGCTGACAAGGTCGCCTTCTTCCACCGTTTCATCCAGCTGCTCCAGGTCGAAACCGTCTTCTGTCCCGATTACCTCCACCTCGCCTCTCCGCTGCCAGGGTACGAGGTTGGAGTTGTGTTCCCTGTCGCTGATAACCGATTTACTGAAGTCTAGAGAATGGGAGACAAGGTTGATGCCCTCGGTGGTTCCGGATGTCAGGACAATATTATCAGGAGAGGCACCTATGAGATCTGCCACTTTACCTCGTGTCTCCTCGATGGACTCCTCAGCGCGTCTCGAAAGAGAGTGAACGCTCCTTCCCGGACAGGCAGGGAACTCCCTGTAGTATTCCTCGATCCTTTCTATCACCTTTTCCGGCCTGAGAGACATGCAGGCGCTGTCTAGGTAGGTGACCTCCTCAGCCACCGAGAAGTCCTGTTTCCTCACCGCTCTCACCTCCTTCAGGTGTTGAAGCTGTATCCGTACCGTTTATCGGCTTTGTGTCCGCCCCGTCTGTGAGACTGTCAAGAGTACAGGGTTGCTCGGCATCAGGCCCGTAACAGTTGCCGTGGACAGCCAGATTGTACGCTCCCTGAAATGCCAGGAAACCTGAAAGGAGGAGCAGTATAAGGAATATCCAGGAGAGGGGTCCGAAATACCGGTTCAGGAACCTGCCCAGAGAGGGGTGGACGTCCAGTGCCTTCCCGACAGCAGACGCTCTCATCCGGTCGTCCAGTCCGGTATCGCACGGTTCGTTCTTCGCGCTCGACTTTATACAATCCCAAGCCTCTCTAGCGGTCTCTCTGTGGCTGGCGGAGAAGATTCCGAGGATCCCGAACACTATCAGCGATATGACGCATATCATCGGTTGGTAGCTGTTGAAGGATAGGTCGCGATGATTTAAATGAGTGGTCTGTTCCCTCTCTTTTAAAAAGCTGTCTTTATAAATAAGAGCTATGAGACGGATTTTAGCTGTTATCGGCGGCCTCATGCTCCTCACCGGTTTTGCAGCCGCGCAGGCGCAACTGGATGTCGGACCGGGTATGATAGGTCCTGACTCTCCAGTCTACGGTCTCGAAGTCGCGTGGGATAACGCTGCGATGTCTATCGGTATGAAGAAGGCAGGAACGGTCGCGCAGGAACGGGCCGCGGAGGCACAGAAGATGGTCGAGAGGAACAAGTCGAAGGCTGCTGTCAGGGCTTCAGAACAGTTGCAGAAGACGGTCCAGAAAGCCGGTGATAACGAGACCGAAGGCGTTCAGAGGGCTATGAACTCGTTCCAGGAGACGATGAACAGGATGGAGCAGAGGATGGGACAGGCTCCGAACGAACAGGCCAGACAGGGTATGCAGACAGCTCTGAACAACATGCAGAACGCGATGAATAACATGGAACAGGCGCGTCAGGGGATGAACGGCGCTGGTCCTGGAGGAACTCCTGGTCCAGGTGGACCGACAGAGCCTGATACAGGAGAGCAAGGTGAACAAGGACCATCAGGTAATGAAACCGGTGATAACGAGACCGGTGGAGATAATCCTGATTCTCCAGTCGAAGGGTAGACGGACGCTTGAGTGACAAGGTAGTTCCGTGACTAACGGATCTCAGGAGAGGGAACAGTTCCTCGCTTGTGTGAGCTGCTCTCGTGTAGCTCCACCACGCACTCGACTTTTTCCTTCTCTATACCAACCTCTTCAACTATTCCGCTCACGTCTTTACCCTCATCGATGTAGCGTTTCAGAATCTTATCGATCTCCTCATAAGTCGCTCCCAGTTCTCCCTCATCCGTCTGTCCTTCCCACATACCCGCTGTCGGCTCCTTCTCGACGAACTTTCTCGGCAGCCCAAGTTCGTCCGCCAGCTCCTTAACCTCGGTCTTGTATAACTCAGATATTGCTCGAACATCCGCCGCCTCGTCCCCGTACTTGGTGAAGTAACCAAGCAGTGTTTCGGTCCTGTTGGAGGTTCCAAGCACCAGCGAACTCTTCTCGTTCGCGAACATGTAGAGGAGGACCATGCGGATCCGCACCCTTAAGTTGCCTTCTGTCTCCCTTTCCGGTTCGAATGGAACTTCAGAGCTGAACTGGTCTACCGTTTCTTCGATCCCCAACTCGTGGAACTCGACCCCGAGCTCCTGGCAGAGCTCTTTCGCGTCCTGGATATTTTCCCTGTGGGAAGGTTGCCCCGGCATTATCAGTCCTTCGACCCTCCCGGGGCCGACCGCTTCCACCGCCAGTTTGAGAGTGACTGCAGAGTCCAACCCCCCACTGACCCCTACAATATAGCCTGAAGCACCGCTTTGATGAAGATAGTCTGCAAGAAACTCCTCGATCCTCTTCCTGGATTCCGGGATGTCGACCATGCAGGGCTCCTTGAACGCGACCCTTAAGCCTCTTTGGTCTCCCTGAGAACCTCTTGACAATCTTTGATATTTTGGATGGCACAGTCGGGAACGAGATCCTTCCATTCCTCCCCCTCTCTGATCCTCCTCCTCACCTCTGTAGCGGAAAACTTTTCTGGATCGTAAAGATCCTGCTCCAAGAGTTCCATATCGGTGTACTCCTGTACGAGTCGCTTCACTAGGTCGTTCTGCGAGATCACCACCTCCGAACCTGTCTCCTCCTCCAGTTTTTCCACCCACTGCCTATTGTCCTCCTCTGTCGATCCTTCGTCCTCAAGCTCCAGGACCTTGATTTCAGGGAAACAGGATCTGATTATCTCCTTCCTCTCTCCGGCAGTAAGTGGATTCTCGGGGGTTCTTGACTTCCCCGCACTCCCCATGACAAGCGAGAAATCTCCGAACTCCTCCTGGTATTCCTCCACCACTCTGAAGTGGCCGAGATGGAAAGGCTGGAACCTGCCGACAAAGACCGCGTCCATAGCCCTTCATCCTGGCCACAGTTACATAAATTTGGGGCCGCCCTGAGCGCCCTGAGAAAGGTTTATAAAGGATTTATCTCCTTTACAGGGTGTCGGAGAGACTGATATGAAAGACGCTTTCACCTGTGCGACCGATTCTGTAGCCGGTTCCGTTAGCGTCCTCTTTATCCTGATGATTATTCTGCTGATCGGATAAGATCAGCCTCCTCTCTTCCTTCCCTGTCTCCCTACGGAGGTTGGTTCTCTATGCCCTCAAACAACTACAACCACGGCGGCGTGTACGCCATGCATCCCTTCTCTATGAATATGAGGTGTTGAGATTGTCTGAACCTGGCTACGCAAGTTCCGCGGATGAACCTGGTTACGACCAAACCATGCGGGAAGTAAAACAGACCCTCGACGGTGAGTCCGCCGCGGGTTTCTGGAGATTCTAACGGAGGTGAGAACTAATGAACTACGACCTACGTTCTATAGGTAAGTTTGAAGAGGACTCTCCTTACCCCGCCCCTGAGTTCTGGGAGGAAGAGGAGAGGGAAGACACTTACAAAGACTTGTAACGCGCTATGGATGTTGAGGTAGCTAAGATGGAAAGCGACACCGCGATCCGAAGTTCATGCAAACACCCTGTAGAAACACCTAAAGGAGGTGATTAGCGATGGTAGGAAGAAAGTCCAAGTACGCCGAACCTGCTACGAAGCAAGCCCGGCACGATGGCGAGTCTCAGGTAGACTCTCCAGATAACTGGGAGAATGACTACGAGACAGAGTTCGGGCTAGCAGAGGACGCCGATGAGCTTATGCAGTTCTATGATGAGGCCTCGGAACTGGAAGGGAGTTACGGTGGTTCGAAAGAACCCGTTGTAGAACCTGCAGAAGCCAACGATGGTATGTCCGCGTTCGAACCTGGCAGGCCGAGAAGCCCGTTCGATCACGACCGGTAAGTATCTTTTCTCTCTTCTCTAGGGAGGATCTTTCCTCCCATATTTCTTTTCTCTTCTTCCGTGATGATATAAAGCTGTGATAGCAAGTTCCCTCTATGAAAGAGGAGGCCGAGCTGAAGGTTGAGGGCGGCAAGTTGCTGAAGGCTGAAGTGGAGTTCGACAGTGAGATAAAACAGGTGAGGCTCCACGGCGATTTCTTCATCCATCCTGCGGAAGAGCTCGGAAAACTTGAGGAAGCACTCCGTGGAGTTCCTGTGGAAACAGGCAAGGAACTTCTGGAAAGGAAGATGGAACACTCGCTCTCTGGAAGGGCGGAGCTGGTAGGTTTCGAAACGTCCGATGTCGCGGATCTCGTTAAGGAGGCGGTAGATGATGCAGGGTGAGGGAGAGGAGTGGAGGGTTGTCACTGGAGAGTTCAGCTCCCCGATGCACATAGCTCTTGACCGCGTCATAACTAGGAAGGTTGCGGAGGGAGAATCTCCACCAACGCTTAGGTTCTGGGACTGGCAGGATCCGACCGTGGTAATAGGAAGGTTCCAGTCGCTGAAGGAAGAGGTTTTCGAGGACATGGCCGACCGATACGGCATCGAGGTGGTGAGACGTACGACAGGGGGAGGGGCGATGTTCTGCGAGCCCCGTGACGTGATAACCTATTCGCTCTCCTTGTCTGAGAGCTGGCTGGAGAGCGATGATATAGTCGATTCTTACAGGGAGATGGAAGACTGGTCTCTCGATGCCCTGGATAATATAGGAGTGGAGGCGGAACACCAGCCTATCAACGATATAGTCCATGGTGAGAAGAAGATAGGAGGGTCTGCCCAGGGGCGTAGAGGAGGGACAGTGTTACATCACACAATGCTCGCCTATGACCTGGAAGTGGAGAAGATGCTGAAGGTTCTCAGGATAGGTGAGGAGAAGATTTCAGACAAAGCGATACAGAGCGCAGAGAAGCGTGTCTCCCTTCTCTCTGACCAGGTTGACCTTCCGCGGGGAGAGATAATCGAGAGGATGGTGGAGAGCTTTGCACAGGGTAGAAGTGTGAGAAGTGGACGGTTGAAGGAGGAAGAGATAGAAGAGGCTGAAAAACTGGTCGAGCAGAGGTACGGTACTGAAGAGTGGACTTACAAGGTGGACAGGGAGATCGAGGGGCTGGAATAGCGAATCCAGACCACCGCTTTAAATACCTGCATTCTTACAGTCTCCACATGGATTTCGAGGAAGAGTTCGGTGAAGAACTTGAACAGGTTCCACCTGAATTCTTCGATAGAGACCGGTTCGTGCCGGCTATCGGTAGCCTTGAGGCAGATGTCGCTCTCGTTGGTGAGGCTCCAGGCGCGGACGAGGTGGAGCAGGGAGAGCCGTTCGTGGGTCGCGCGGGAGAAGTACTGAACCAGGTTCTGGAAGATATAGGCGTGGCGCGAGAAGAGTTGTACATCACCAATCTGGTCAAGATCAGGCCTCCGAACAACCGCGACCCGAAGAGGGAAGAGATAGAAGCCTGGGATCCTGTTCTCGAAGCTGAGCTGGACTGTTTAAACCCGGAAACGGTTGTGTCTCTAGGAAACTTTGCCTCCAGGGAATTGATAGGAACGGAAAAAGGAATCTCCCAGCTCCATGGGAAGGTCTTCAACCGGAAATGGAGGATTTTACCTGTATTCCATCCTGCTGCGACTCTTTACGATCCGGATAAGAGACCAGTCCTCGAGAAAGATCTAAGGAAGGCGTTCGGAAAGCCAGAAGAAGGACAGAAGACCCTGAAAGACCTGTAAAAAGAAAAAAAGAAGATGGAAGCCGTTTTTATGGGCTTCCTTACATCTCGACGGCGTGATAGATCTCGTACAGGCCTGCGATCCCTACCAGCAGGTAGATGAGGTCAGCAAGGACCCCTAATCCCAGTGCCTGTGCGAAAACTATGTCAACAACGTTCAAATCAGACCCGATAAAGCCGCCGAGACCGACCAGTCCCCAGTTCAGCGCCCCTACGATGATCAGGATCAGGGACACCAAACCTACAGGATCGTCTTCTCTCATAGTAATCACCGATATAACCCATAACCCTTGCCTGATTTAAATACTTTTCCTCTTCCCTTTATATTTTAAGCTAAGAGCGACTCTGTGTTCTCCTTTACCCATAGTTTTTATTTATCAGGGATGGGAAGAACAGTATATGCCCATCCTCGAACAGTTCTATTCTTGGTTCCCAAAGTGGTCTATAGGACTCATTAAGCTATCTTTATCTGTTATCCTGTTCTATATCCTTGGTAGGGCCGTAGTGAAGCCTCTGACGTACCGGGTATTGCGCAAGAAGAGCGATCACCTAGCCCTCCCGTTATCCCGCTTTTTCATGTATCTGACAGTTCTGGCAGGTATATTTGTAGGTCTTATAGTTGGAGGTTACGGGAACTCTCTCGGCGTCTTCGGTGCGGTCGCGGCCGCAGCAACCTTCGCGCTAGGTTTCGGGATGCAGGACACTATACAGGCGTTTCTTGCAGGTATTTTCATCTTCATCGATAAACCGTTCGAGATAGGTGACTGGATAGAGTGGGACGGGAACGAGGGCAGGGTGAAGGACATCCAGTTGAGAACTACAAAAGTGGAGACGTTCGATAACGAGCTTCTGACCGTGCCGAACGACCAGATAGCGAACTCTATAGTGATGAACAACACTGCCAACGATAATTTGAGGATAAGGACCACGTTCGGTATCGGATACGATGATGACCTGGAGAAGGCGAAGGAAGTTGTTCTGGAGGTTCTAGAGGATGTCGAAGAGGTCATGGGGGAGCCAGGACCGGATGTCGTCCTTCAGGACATGGGCGATTCTTCTGTCAACCTCCAGGCGTTTTACTGGATAGAAGACCCGGCGAAGGCTCAGTTGAGAAGTATAAAGGATGAGGTCCTTGTCAGGGTGAAGGAGAGGTTCGATGAGGAAGAGATTGACATCCCCTACCCGACCCGTACGATCGCCGGTGAATCGCTCTCAGTGGAGGGATGAGCGGTGCCATCCTACAGGGACCATCTACTTTTCGGTTCCCTACTTGTACTGGTGTTCACCTACCTGGCAGGTTCCCTCCTCTCTTTCACGGTCGAAGCAGTAGTGGCTTCTTCCTTCCTGGTACTTTTCGCATCTGTATTCCCTGATATAGACCATGAAGGCTCGGTAATCCACCGGAGGACGAAGGCATTCTCGGTTTTACTGGCGTCTCTAGTACCTCTAGCTGTTCTTTACCCTGAACCTGTATCCATGTTCCTCGGTGCCGGTATCATGGCGGTCTTCACCTCTTTACTGTTCAGATGGCTGAAACCCAGGCACAGGTCTATCACCCATACTTTCGAGGCATCGGTAGTGTTCTCGGCAGTAGCTGGAGGCCTCACCTACATTTTCCTGGACACGTTCCTCCCTGCACTCTTCGTGTTCGTGGCCTATCTCTCTCACGTGCTACTGGACCGGATCTTCTGAAATTAGTTATGTGGAGAAACCGGGTCTATCCCTTCTTCCCTGATGAACTCTCTCAGGAACTCGGTCCTCTTCTTCAGGTTTTCAGGCGTATGGGAATCTGATCCCAATGTGAACTGTATATCCTGTTCTCTCAAAAGCTGTAGTAGCTCGGGATGCGGGTGTATCTCGCCGTAAGACCCGAGGACTCTTCCCGCATTGATCTCAGGAGTGATATCTGAACCGGTCAGGGCATCCACGATCCTCTGGTAGTGTTCTGGAGCGACATGATCTCTCAATTCGGAGTTCCGGGCGAAGACATCGATATGTGCGGCGATATCGAAAAGACCTGAACTTACCATGTCTTCGAACAGTTCGATGTACCGGTCAACCATCTTCTCCTTCTCCTCATCGCTCATCCTCTTGTAGGGTCTGTCCCACATTACTGGATGCCCATCCAGATGATGGACGCTTCCGATGACGTAGTCGAATCCCTGTTCTTCGAGGAAACCGTCTATCTCATCCTCCTCCGTCGGTATGTAGTCGATTTCGACAGCATCGTAAACCTCTATATCGAACTCTTTCCTCATCCTCCGGATCCCTTTCCTTCTCCGATCCGCAGTGATGTCGAGGTTCATACCGTTCTCCGCTTTTTGCTTCTTCATCTCCTCCTGCGGCGAGACGTTGCAGTGGTCTGCGAACCCTATCTCCTCTACCCCTGCATCCTCCGCAGCCCCCAGCATCTTCCACATAAGGTCTCCATCAGAATAGTTGGAATGGACGTGGTAGTCGCGGATCATCTCAATCACTCTTCTGGACGTCCGCTACGTCACCGATGGTCTTATCGTCCGTACTGGATGTAGATCCGCCTGTAGGAGTCTCTGGGGGCTCGCCGTAGATCTCGATCCCGAGCTCGCGCTCGAACTTCCTGGCGAGATTCCTGTCAGGAGTCAGTTTCTCCGACTCGATCCGCTTGACCACAGAATTCTTCTCCTTCAACGCGTCCGCCAGATCTTCTACAGTCATGTCCTGCGCCTCCCGGGCCTGCTTCACGTTTTTCCCGTAGTCAGGAAGGACCTCCTCTTCAGGGGTCGAAGTCCTGCTCTTCCGGCTTTTCCTGGTTTCAGGTGACTGGCTTTCGACCACGTCTCCAAGTCCCTGGCAATCCTCGCAGAGTTTAAGTCTCGCGCCCTCGACTTTAGTTTCTTTCAGATTTCCGTCCTGCCCACACATCTCGCAAGTTGCCATTGTGATCGCCTGTTCCTGCTGTAAATCCGTTCGTCTACGTATTGACAGGAGAACGTAATAAAGATTGCCGCGGCTTCCTTTTTATGGGTGAAGAGCTCGAGCAGTGTCGTTCCGGCGGCTGGAAGATGAAGGTAGATTTCGAGGAAGCCCGGGAGAAGGTGAAGGACATTCTGGAGCCGGAGGTCGACTCTGACCATCTTCTAGTCTTCCATGTTGGGGAGGTGAAATGTTCTCTCGTGGAGAGTTCTGGAGTTCTACGGGTGAGAACAGGTGACAGGGAAAGAGCTTCCAGGATAGCAGAGCGACTCCTATAGGAGATTTTTAAACAGTGAGTGCCAACACCGGAGCGTGAACCTGAACCTGGGGCGATTGAAAAGGCTGGAGATCGACTGGAGGTCTTACGGGACAGCGGCCTCCCACTACTCTTGGGCATACCTTATCGGGGTGATACCAGGGGTCCTGTATTTCGAGATATATGGGCTGATCCTGGGATGGTTACCGGTACTGATAACTTACGGGATACGTCAGAGACACTACTCGCACGACTTCGAACCCCTGAAGGAGCAGGCGACAGTTGTGGTCTCAGTGCTTTTCTCCTGGCTGCTGTGGTACGCGGGCCCGATGATGTGGCTGGCGGGCTGGTCCCGCGATTATTTCTCGGCAGAAGATGTGGAAACGGGAGTAGAGGAGCTCGATGTAGAGGATATGGAGCTCTCGGATACACCGTTTGAATCGGACTGATCTGTAGACGAGCCGGCCTGGATCTGGATCTAGGTCTTCAGCATTGGAGAAGGGAGCCCTATCCAGGCTTGAATATCACCGGTTTCATACTTTTTCAGCTCTTTCCATCCCCTCATCCACCAGCTCCTCCATGTCGAACTGTTCCTCGATCTCCTCGATCTCCTCCACCGCCCCATGAGTCTCTGGATAGTCGATCACTGCAGCGCACTGGATCCCGCCCTGTGTGGATACCTCGTAGGTCCCCGCCTCCTCTGCAATCTCCTCTATCTCCACCTTGTTAAGCCCTACAAGTGGTCGAATGACTGGGATATCGACCGCGGAACCCGTCACCACCAGGTTGTCGAGGGTCTGGGATGCGACCTGTCCGAGGGACTCTCCGGTCAGGAGACCTTTCGCACCTCTTTCTTCCGCCATCCTCTCCGCGGTTCTGAGCATCGTTCTCCTTGAGAAAAGACAGTTGTACTTCACCTCATCTTCATCAGATTCCTCGAGAAACTGCTCCTGTACGAACCCGTGGGGTATCACCGTGACCGGTATCTCCACTCCATGAGTTCTCTCCAGTCTCTCCACAGTTTCTATCGCGGTCTCCACGTCCTCTTCTTCTGTGAAAGGTTCGAGGTCGAAGATCACCGTTTCAAGAGTGTGTCCATGCTCCAGCATCAGGTGCATCGCTGCGGGCGAGTCGATGCCTCCTGAATTGAGTGCTATCAGCTTCATAACAACAGTTATTTAAGACCGTATAAGTTAAATAACCGTATCTAGGATGTTCGATTTCCATCGAAAGAAAGGATACCTCAAGACGATTTCAGTTCTACTCAGTGCTTTCATCTTAGTTACATATGCTGCAGCTTTTTCTCAGGGGGATTTGGGGGTTTCCTTCGACGATCATCCTTCAGAGGGAGAAAATTTAAGCGGAACTATAACAGTGAATGCTTCGACTGTCACAGATAAACATGTACGTAATGTTACATTCTCTCACAATGAATCGGATGTCTGGACTTCAATTGAAACGGTTGCCAATGACACCGATGAAGATAGCTATTTCGAAACCAGTTTTAACACTTCAGAGGTTTCTGACGGGACGTTTTTCCTGAAATCCACTGCCAGAAACACTTCTCATATTAATCGGACTGTTAGGAAGATAACTGTTGATAATACTCTGCCTAATGCTACTGACGATTTAAACGTGGATAATTCTTATCTCACCGACTCGCCCTTCGTACCCAATCTCATCAATTCTACTGTTATCCAATTGAACTGGTCGGAGTTCTCTCAATCGACTGAGATATCAGACGCGACTACCGGAGTGAAGGAAGCCGAGATAATGGTCCGCGGAAGGTCTTATAACCACAGTACGCAGAATCTTTCTGATGAATGGAGCGAATGGAATGAAGAGGATACAGTCGATTCCCCGGCTAAAGACACTTCTACCACCGTTACATTAGAGGATGGTTATCAGTATGAAGCAAAACTTGTAGTGGTGGATAATGAGGATCATAGGAACGAATCGAACATCGTTAACTTTACTATAGATGCTAGTCCCCCAAGATTTGACATTTCTGAGACCGGTAAAGTTGTTGAACCACTTGAATGGACGAGTCAGAACCGATTGAATTTAACTGCTAATTTGACCGATGTTAGAGGGATACATACGTCGAGGGGGGATACTTCTGATCCCCAGGCCATCAATATTTCGGTTTCTAGCACCTCTTCTGATTGGAAGATGTATCCTAACTTCACTGTATCGCCTGATACATCTGAACAGATGGAGATAGAGCTTAAGACTACTGATACTGTAGGAACTTTGAACCATTCAACAGACTATGAAGTATCCATAACATCAACTGATTACTTTGAGATGAGTGATACAATCAGCTGGGAGTTCACTCCTGATCTGGAAGCACCTGATGATGTCGATGTATCCGCCAGCGGTGACCAGTCCGGTGACTGGTACAAAGACAATGTGGTTTTTGAGGTGACCTGTTCCGATGATGTTTCAGGAGTGGATCAGGTGGCTGTCGGAAGCTCGGACTGGAAAGATGAGGGTTCAGAATTCTCTTTCGATGACAGCGGAGAGAACTCTTACACGTTCAAATGCCGGGATAATGTGGGTAACGTGGATGATTCTCTCTCCAAGTCTTACAAGGTAGATACTGGTACTCCTTCCTTCGATTACGCGGATCCAGGAGATAATGAGGAGAACGTCCCGGTCTCGTTCGAGTTCTTTGCAAGCTTCAGCGATGAATCGGATGAATCAGGTATAGATACAGGTGAGAGCTCTCTATCACTTGAGGGGGGAGACGGAGATATCGATGATATCGAATGGGATGATGACAGTGTCACCGCCCAGGTAGACGATCTCGAAGTGGATGAGAGCTATGAGGTTGAGGGAGAGATAGTAGACAATGTCGGCCACAGCGACTCTTTCACAGTGGACTTCGATACCGCCTCTCTCACCTCTTCAGACCTCCAGATAACTTCCTTATCTGATACTGTAACCCTGTACAGGAACGATTCGACCGATGTTAGCTTTGATGTCGAGAACGATGGGGAGATCGAGCAGACCGGTATAGAACTGAACTTTACTGTTGAAGAGATCAACTCCTCCCTGGATCAGGATTCCGGTTTCGACCTGGAAGCTGATGGAAGCGAATCGATAACTGTCGATCTCTCCGCGGATGCAGCTATAGAGCCTGGTGTATACGAGGCTACAGTGGAGGTGGAATCTGATGAGGGTATCAGTAACAGCGCTACAATAGACATACGAGTGGTAGACGAGGGGGTGATGCTGGACCTTGAGGATTACCCGTCCGAGGTAGATATCGAGCAGGGTGGACTGGTTTCCGAGACTTTCGATATCAGTAACATCGGGGAGGATACAGCTAGTGACGTTTCGTTCTCCCTACCTGTTGAGAATGTTAGCGTAGACTTGGATCCTGAGACCTCTTCGATCGATAGTTTGTCTACTCAGGAAATCATAGCAACGTTTTCAGTATCTAACTCGACAGGTATCAGAGTCCAGGATGCAAACTTCACTGCAGAAGGTTCCAGTTCGAGTGTTGAAGGGGCTGTCAGTATCAAGATCCAGCCTGCCTCCAACCAGACCAAACAGGATATAGAGACCGACCAGCAGGATATATCGACTCGTGTGGATAATATGGTCGAAGAGATGAACCAGACGAAGACCGCGAACATCCGGGCCTTGATGTCACAGGCAAAGGCTTCCCTGGATCAGGAGGATTATGCCACTGCGGCCGAGATCCATCAACAGGTGGAGGAAGAGCTGGACGAGGAGAGAGAACTATTATCCGGTCTCCCACTACTGCCGATGGTTATAGTGGCTGTGATACTGTTGTTAGGATTTATTGGTTATCTCCTCATTCCGGAACCTGAATCAAGTGAGGGGGGGCAGAGTTCTGGTGAGAGCAAGAAAAGCAGTTCTTCCAGTAGCATTCTCGGTCCGGTTAGGCCGTCAAAGGATGAAGGATACTCGTATGAGGATAAATCACTGGCCGGTAAGATAACCGGTAAGATCGGAGGTATTGGTGGTAGTATCGCAGGTGTTTTCTCAAGTTCAGGAGCTCCAGATGAGAAGAGTTCTCTAGATGTAGATGATGTGAAACCTGCATCTACAAGTGATACCGGTAGTGAATCTTCAGAGAAAGACGAGGATTTCGAGTATCACTTCAAGGAACGGAACTGATGGTCTGTGGTCTAAACCTGGAGGGACCTGCATCTGCTGTCTACGTGGAAGATGAAAGAGAAGTCCTGAAGGTTACGTGTAGCAAGGAAATCTAGTTCAGCCGGATAGATTCCAGGTTTGGAGGAGCCTCAGTATCCACATCGTAGATCTTGTGGAGGGATGAGGAGAGATCGAAACTGACCGATTTCTCTCCGTGGTTGGTTATGATCTTCTGGGGCTTGTTCGGGAGATTCCCGACGTAGTTTATCAGCTGCTGCCTGTCCGAGTGCGCGGAGAAGCCTGTCACTGTATCTATCTGCATGTTGATATCCACTTCCTTCCCGTTCGGAAGCTCGACAGATCTCTCACCGCTCTGGATCCTGCTACCAAGACTCCCGGGAGCCTGGTAACCCACGAAGATGAGACGGTTGTCCTTTTCCTCTGCAAGGTTCTCTACATAGGATAGGATCGGTCCCCCTGTCATCATACCGGAGGTGGCGAGGATAACTGCAGGTCCTTCTTCATACACGTTCTCCCGCTCGTCGTGCGAACCGATCCGGTGGAAGTTATCGATAAGGAACGGGTTCTCATCTTCATGGAATATCTTGTTCTGAAGGTCCTTTGAAAGGAATTCAGGATAGGCGGTGTGGAGTGCGGTAGCGTCCCATATCATCCCGTCCAGGTATACTGGAAAGTCGAACCAGTCCTTCTCCGCCTCCTCTGCCAGTATCATCATTATCTCCTGAGACCTTCCTATCGCGAACACAGGTATTATCAACTTCCCCCCGTTCTCCAGTGTCTCCTTTGCCTTCTTCACAAAATCCTTGTTCGCTTCATCCCTCCTAGGCATCTTGTCTTTCTTCCCGCCGTACGTGGACTCAAGGATAAGTGTCTCCACGCGGTTGAACTTCGGATCCGCGGGTCTAAGTAGCTTCGTCTGGTCGTACTTGATGTCTCCTGTGTACACTATGTTGTGAAGGCCTTCGCCTATATGCAGGTGTGCAGAGGCACTTCCAAGAATATGTCCCGCGTTATTGAAAGTAAGACGCATGTCGGGTGTGATGTCGGTTACTTCTCCATAATCCACGGTTATCGTCCGTTTGACCTCCTCTTTGATCGCGCTCGAGTCGTAAGGTGCCTTTCCACCCTCTTTCCTCGCAACGTCTAGATAGTCCAGCTGCAGGAGGACCATCATATCTCTCGTGGGTTCTGTGCAGTATACAGGTCCTTCGTAACCGTACTCATAGAGGTAGGGTATCAGGCCGACGTGGTCCATGTGCGCATGTGTCGCTATCACCGCATCCAGATCCTTGAGATCGAGTTCAGGAACATCAAGGTGTGGATATGCGTCACGTCCCTGGCGGGAGGTGTCCACCCCTGCATCCATCAGTACATTACTCTCCTCGGTCTGTACAAGCACTGAGGAACGGCCGACCTGCCTGAATCCTCCGAGACCTTCAACCCTTATCCATTCGTCTCCCACGTCCTTCTCCAGTTCTATCTTCTTGCCAACGTCGTGCAAGAATTCCTTCCGGAACTCGACCCCCTCAGTCATTATCTCTCGTGCACGATCAACGATCTTCGAATCGATGGCAGGGACCCTGTCCACCTCAGGCATCCAGTAGGTCTCTTCTTTGATCTTGTCGAGTGTTGAACCGTTCTTCCCGATAACAAGCCCGGGTTTCTCTGCTCTTATCACCACTTTACCGAACGGTTCTTCGAATATTATCTGGTCGACCCCGGCATCTTCTGGGACGATCTCTTTGATAGCCTCCTCTGCCGCGTCCTGATCATTGGTGATAGAAGGATCCGGTCTGACCTCTATACGCTTCTTGACGCGCGATACCATGTCCCGTATAACGTCATCGTTGTCCAGGAAGAATTCCCGGTTACCGGTATAGAAGACGATATCCGAGGCCTCGTACCTCGCGTCCTTGATCATCGCGTTGTCCGGTAGTTCTTCTATCAGTTCGTCGAGTGAATCTGCCATCTTATCGCCTTAAACTAGAGAACAGCGGTCTTAATCCATATAGTCTTCTACTTCTTCAGGTGAGAGCCGGTTGAACCCTGAACCTGTGATCTTCGCGACATCTATACCGTCTCCGGATGCTGTGTCGCGCTCCGAAGCTGCCTCGACAGCCCGGATAGCTATCTTGACACCTTCCTCGATGTTCATATCTTCCTCATACGAGTCTTCAAGAACTCCGTAAGCTGTAGGAGATCCGGAACCTGTGGAGGTGAACTTCTTCTGCTCCATCCGTCCGCCGAGCGGATCGAGATCGAACACAGCCTTCCCATCGTTGTCCAGCCCGCCCATGATGAACTGGTTCATGTAGGGCATCATCTTGCTCCCCTGTAAAACGTTCGCTAGAAGGGTTGCGGAACCTCTCACACTCAGTTCACGGGTCTCAAGCTTCCTCTTCTTCAGCTCGGACTGCATAAACCTTATCAGTCGTTGAGCGTCACCTACAGAACCCGCGATGGTTATACCTAGAGTATCATCGATCTGGAAGACCTTCTGTGCTTCCTTCGATGCCTTCAGGTGACCCATAGTTGCACGTTTATCAGCCGCGAGAACCACGCCAGAACCGATAGTCAGTCCGACCGTGGTCGTCCCGGTCTCAAGCTCCTCAATATGCTCCATGTCTCGTTCCATCTGAAACCCTCAGAAGAGGCGTCCCGCCTGTAGCGGGCGCTGTACCCTGATTAGCGTAAAACCTTTATATACTTCCGGGATTACCTGTTCTTTCCTACAACAGAAACCCTTTTTAGCGATAATCATCAAGACTTCTATACCGTTCCCGGGGTGGGGTAATTGAGACAGGTTCAGAGAAATCGCAAGAAACAGGTGTCCGAAACTAAGACGGAAGAAGAGCTGGACATAGATCTGATCGAGGTCAGTGATTCCGGTTTCTCGGTAGAGGTTACGAAGAAAGAGTTCACCGCACAGGCGGTGGAAGACGGAGGAGAAAGGATTCTCGATTTCCAGGAGGAGACTGAAACGGAGGAATTCTCTGTTGCGTTTGTTGAACAGAACTATCTCGATATGATTCCGTCGGCGTGGGAGGTGCTAGAAGGGATGTTGCAGTCCAAACCGGTCAACGTGCCTGTCTCACCCTCTCTTTCGATCCCTGTTATAGAGGAAGAACCGGTATCTTCGCCCGAGAACCTCGTAGTACAGCCGGAAACCGGGCCAGAGTCAAAGCCTGAAAAAATGCCTGGAAAAGTCTTATCACAGCCTTACGAGGATTTCGTTCGGGGAGTAGAAACTGTAGAATACCGGCCAGGGATGGATGAAGACGGAGAACGCTCAGGGAGCGGATATATACCTGTGGAGGAAATCCCTTTAGAACAGGAAGAAGAGATGGATATGCACCTAAAGCAGTATCAATCTCAGGGCCGGAGTCGTACTGAGAACGAACGGAACGCGGTCGAAGTGGTGCAGGAGATGTTCGAGGAGACCGAGCTGGAAGGAGAGGTGGAGCAACTGGAATCCTACGGGTTGACTGATGATTTCGAGGGTGAAGCTCCTGAGGCCTATTGGGTCGATATCGAAGGTATGGACATGGAAAGGACGGAATACTTCATCAACGGAGAACTAGCAGAAGACTCCATCGACGCCTATAGCCTCGGACCTGAAGACACGATAACGTTCGTTGAGTCCGAACTGTTCTATACAGACGGATCTGAAGGAGCCTCTTGCTCCGGTGAACTGAGACTGGACGAAGCGATCCCTGAGGCAGAAAGCATCGAAAGCTACGATACAGGAGAAGTTTTCAACGGGCTGGAACCGGTGATAGAAACTGGATACACTCCTTCAGCAGCCTAGTAGTTCTTTGAGAAGTACGCCACTTCTTCTGCCTCTTCACCACACACGGCACAGGCACCGTCAATATCTTCCTCTTCTAGCGGGACCATGACGATCTCGGCGTGAACCTCATCTTTCACAGGCTCCTCACATTCTTCCTGTCCGCACCAGTTCGCCTTCACGTAACCTCCCTCTTCACGGATAGTATCGATTATCTCGCCTTCTGAACCCGCCTCCCGCACGTTATCCTCCTGGAACTCCTGTTGTTCCTCCAGCAGTCGGTCCTGCATCTCATCAAGATCTTCTTCCACGTGATGTACCACTTCGTTACGGTCGAACCGTTCCTGTTCACCGGTATCCCTATGTACACCGGTGAGTTCACCGGAACCGGCCTCGTCAGGACCGATCTCGATCCGCAGCGGAACGCCTTTCAGCTCCCACTCATTGAACTTGTATCCAGGACTTCGATGCTCACGATCGTCAAGCTCCACACGGAAACCTTCCCCTTCAAGCTCTTCCTGGACCGATTCAGCGTATCCTCTCACTTCTTCCTCGTTCTCCTCCTGCCAGATCGGCACGATAACGACCTGCTTGGGAGCGATCTCGGGAGGTAGAACCAGGCCCTGGTCGTCTCCGTGGGCCATTATCAGGCCGCCGATAACCCTTGTTGATAGTCCCCAGGAGGTTGTGTGCGCGAGTCTCTCCTCCCCGTTCTCATCGCTGTATGTGATATCGTACGCCTCGGAAAAGTTGGTCCCGAGGTGGTGCGATGTCGCGCTCTGCAGAGACTTCCTGTCAGGCATCAATGACTCGACCGTGGTAGTTATCTTTGCACCCGGGAACTTGTCGTGTTCAGGCTTCCTTCCCTTGATAACAGATATCGCCATAAGATCTTCAAGAACTTCTCTGTACTGCTCCAGCCGTCTCAGTGTCTCCTCCATCGCCTCTTCTGAGTCCTTTTCAGACGTGTGTCCCTCCTGCCAGAGGAACTCGCGGGTCCGGAGGAATGGCCGCGTATCCGAAACCTCCCAACGGACCACGTTCGCCCACTGGTTGATGCGGAACGGGAGGTCACGGTACGACTGGATGTTGTCTGACATGTAAGGTGCGATAACGGATTCAGAGGTAGGCCGGACAGCTATCTTGTCCTTCACCTGTTCCTCTCCTGTATCCTCGATCCACGCCATCTCAGGCAGGAAACCTTCAAGCAGCTCGCGTTCCTTCTCAAGGTATTTCTCGGGGATGAAAAGTGGGAAATATACGCTCTCGACACCGTCCTCCTTTATCTTGTTATCGAAAGTCTCCTTTATCCGCTCCCAGATAGCCATACCCCACGGCTCGATTATCATGCAGCCCGCGACAGGTGCATAGTCCGCCATGTCTGCCTTCTGCACGACCTGTGTGTACCACTCTGCCATGTCCTCGTCCTTCGATACCGTGACTCCGAGTTCCTGTCCTGACATATTATCACCTAGTACAGTTCTCCCCCATCCGTTACTTCCTCCTCAGGCGTCACCAGGACGGGTTTACTGTCCTTTTTTCCTGGAACTCCAAGGGTCAGTACTTCGGATTTGAACCCGGCTATCCGCACAGAGCCGAGGTTCGTCGCAGTAAGGACCTGCATCCCTTCTATCTCTTCAGGTTCGTGGTGGTGGAGTAACTGTGCACACGACTGCACCTCTTCATTTCCTAGATCTATCCAGAGCTTGCACATACCTGACTTGTCGGTCTCGGGAAACGCCTCTGCCTCTTTCACAGTTCCTACACGGATATCAACGTCGAAAGGACTTTTGTCCACCATTTCTATCACGTCGCAGAAGTCTAAGTTTAAAAATCAGCGGTCCTCGAGCACCTGTTCCTGGCTCTGTGGCACTCCACGGATTATCCGGTCTCCATCGACTATGGTTGTAGGGACTGTAGAGACATCGAACTCTCTCGCCTTCTCTCTCCCTTCTTCTGTTCCAACATCGTGGGCCATGAGAACGATATCTTCATCCTTCTGCTCCACCAGGTCCTCCAGCATCCGGAGCGTCCTCATACAGGCCTCGCTGTCGGAGGAGTAAAAGAGTTGTAAAACCTGCATGGGCTATACTTCTCTCTGTATCCTTAAATAGCTTTTCTGGAGTGATGAGAAGAACTATCAGTAGGTTTTAGAACTTTGGAACCGACACCCAACCATGGAGGTAGCGATAGTCTCCGATACCCACTTCGGGTACAAGTGGGATTCGGAACGTGGAGAGGATCCTTTCGACAACGCGAGGGAAGCATTCGAGAGGACTGTAGACGCCGATATCGTGGTCCTTCCAGGGGATCTCTTCGACAGGAAGGTACCGAAGCAGGAGGTTCTTGGGGAGGCGGTGGACTGCTTCAATCTCTACCGCCAGGGAGAGAAGACTGTTGAACTCTCGGAGGATAGCGATGTCGAACACGATTTCCATGGAACACCTGTAATCGCGATACACGGAACGCATGAAAGAAGGAGCGAAGGGTTCACCAACCCTGTAGAACTGCTGGAGAAGATGGACTACCTTCTCCACCTGCACAACGAGGTGGCGGTTTTCGAGAAGAACGGGGAGAAGGTCGCAGTCCACGGTATGTCAGGAGTTCCTGAACGTTACGCTCCGAAGGTACTGGAGAAGTTCGCCCCGGAACCTGTCGAGGATGCGTACAACATCTTCGTGTTCCACCAGAGCGTGGATAAACTGGTCTACACATCGCCAGACCACGATTCTCTATCGATGGAAGATCTGCCGGGAGGGTTTGATCTGCTGGTCGACGGGCATATCCACTGGTTCCAGCACCTGGAAGGTGACAGGGAACTGGTCCTTCCTGGAAGCACGATAACCACGCAGATGAACAAGGTAGAGGCAGAGCAGCCGAAAGGATACGTGACCATCGACACTGAGACAGGTGAACTGGAGTTCAACGAACTGGGATCTCCGAGGGAGCTGTTCTACGAGGAGATCGATGTGGAGGGGCATTCCGGTCCAGAACTTCTGGATAAGGTTCAGGAGAGGATGGACGAGTTGTTGCAGGAAGAGCTGGAAAAGAAGCCTCTGGTCCGGCTGGTGCTTGAAGGTGAGACATCCGCAACGGTGAAGAAATCGGAGCTGAAGGAGAAATATTCTGAAGATGCTATAATGTCGATAACCCTGGGCTCCGACCGTGGAGAGATCAGTGGAGATGCAGGAGGAATCCAGGATTCTGATTCGATAGCGGAGATGGGGATGCAGGTTCTGAAGGAGAACGTGAACAGTGGATTCCCGATCGAGGACCTGTTCGAACTCCTCGAGGACGGGGAGATTGATGGAGCAGTGGATCTGGTGGAGGATATGGAAGTAGAAGAGGGAAGGAGCGAAGAGGCTGGGAAGGAAGAGGTGGATGAGGAAGGAAAACCGGGGGAAGAAAACGTACAGAAGCTGACGGAGTTTCAATAGAGCGATGATAGAGCGAGTCTACCTCAAGAACTGGAAGTCGCACCACGAGTCAGAGCTCGAGTTCTCTGGAGGTGTGAACGCGCTGGTGGGCGAGATGGGGTCGGGTAAGTCTTCAGTCCTTGAAGCCATCTGCTTCGCGCTGTACGGTACAACTCCTGCGTTACAGTCGAGGACTGTCAAGCTGGACGATATCATCCGGAGGGTTCCCTCTCCCGCATCTGAAGCGGTGGTTGAGGTCGACTTCGTGTATGGGGAAGATACCTATACGGTCAGGAGGGAGGTAGAGAGGGAGAAGGGAACTACAACTTCTGAGTTCAGGAAGGAAGGGGAACTCGTAACAGCTCCACAGACGGGTGAGGTTACTGAAGAGGTGGAGAAGGTTCTCGGGATCGATTACGATCTCTTCGCCCGCGCTATCTATTCTGAACAGAATGAGCTGGATTATTTCCTGAACCTCCGTGCAGGGGAGAGGAAGGAGAAGATCGATGAGTTGCTGAACCTGGACCGGTTCGAGACAGCGCGTTCTTCGCTTGTTACGGTTGCGAACCGGTTGGAGAACAGGAGGAAGGAACGGGAAGCAGATCTGCAGGAGCTGGAGGAGGAGATGGATGAGGACGATTTCAAGGAGCTGGAAAAGGGGGTTGAAGAGCTCGAGAATAGGGTAGGGGAACTGGAGGATGAGAGGGAAGATGTAATGGAAGAGCTCGAGATCAGGAAAGAGGAGTTCAAGGAACTGGAAGAAAAAAAGGAAGAGTTCAAGGAGATGAAGGAGAGGAGGACCGCTCTTCAGACACGGGTGGAGACACTGGAAGAGAGGATAGAGGAACTGGGTGGGGCTGCAGGAAAATATGGGGGAGGGACCAGGGAAGAACTGGAGAAAAAACGTGAGGAACTTGAAGGGGAGCTAGAGACGCTTGAGGGTTACGAGGAGGAGCTGTCCGAGTCGGAGAAGGATCTCGAAGTCATGGAAGAACGGAGGGAAGAGCTTAGAGAAGAGCGTGAGGAGCTGAAGGAGAAGCTGGAGAGGCTGGAAGAGCTGGAGGAACTGGAAAAGGAACTGGAGAAGAGGGAAGAGAGGCTGGAGGCTGTGCGTTCCGAGAGGGATAGAGCAAGGGAACGGCTGGAGCAGGTGGAAGAGGTGCTGGAACAGCTCTCCGGAGCGTCTGATTCCTGTCCGACCTGTGGTCAAAAGTTAACTGAGGAGCATAGGGTAGAGGTTCTGGAGGAGGCCAGAGATGACCGGGCGGAACTGAAGGAGAAACTGGAAGAACTTGGGGAGGAAGAATCAGAGCTGGAAGAGGAGGTCCGGGAGATGGAGGAGGAGCGAGACGATCTGGTACAGCTCAGAGAGTCAAAGGAACGCCTGGAGGATATCGAGAAATCGATTGAGGAGATTGAGAACGATATAGAAGAAGAGAGGGAACAGATCAAGGAGATGAAAGAGAGATTCTCTGAGGAGCGGATGGAGGAGATCGAGGAGGAACTGGAACGATTGGAAGCTGCGGAGGAGATAGCTGGACTGGTGGAGGAGAAAGACGAGAGGACTGAGGAACTGGAAGAGTTAGATGAGGAACTGGAAGATTCAGGTTTCGATGAAGAGAGGCTGGAATCTGTGCGGGAGAAAGTCGGGGAGCTGGAGAAGAGAGAGGAGGTACTGGAGAACAAGATCGAGGATCAGGAAGAGATATTGCAGGAGAGGAAGAAGAGGCTGGAAGAATACAGGGAGAAGAAGGAGAAGATAGATGATTACCGGGAGAGGGTTGAAGATTACCGCGAGAAGGAGGAATTATTGGAGGAACTGAAACGGGGTCTGGAAAAGACCCAGACCGAGCTGAGAGAGCGGTTCGTGTCTTCAGTGAACGAAGTCATGTCAGAGGTGTGGGAAAAGATATATCCCTACGGGGACTACCAGAGGATCCGTCTCAACGCGCAGGAGGACTATCTACTCGAACTTAGAGATGCGGAAGGTAACTGGATTTCGGTGGAAGGGCAGGTTTCAGGAGGGGAGAGGCATTCTTCTGCTCTGACATTGAGGATAGCGCTTTCGATGGTCCTTTCACCTTCCTGGCAGGTATTGATCCTGGACGAGCCCACGCACAATCTAGACTCGACAGCTATCGAAGACCTTGCAGACACGTTGAGGACTCGGGTCTCGGAGATAGTCGACCAGCTGTTCCTGATCACCCATGAAGAGAGGCTGGAAACTGCTGCAACTGCCTCTCTCTACAATCTCTCCAAGAAGGAAGCTGCTTCAGGACTGACAGAGGTGGAACCTGTTGCGGTCGAGTGAGGAAGGAACGGTTTACGAGGTTAGTGAGGAGGACAGGGAGAGGCTGAGAGAACCCCGAGGGAAAGTGGTGAAAGGCGATGAACTTCTTGAAAGGTTGGAGGGGAAGGAGTTTGATCGGTGTATCGCTGTCGGGGACCGTGTATCTCTTGATCTTGTTGAGGGGGGGTTAGAACCTGATATCACGGTAGTGGATGGGCGGATCCAGAGGGAGAGCATCGATACTGGGAAGCTGGAGGAGATCCCGTATGATCTGGAGAAGAGGGTCGAGGATCCACCAGGAAAGATAACGGCAGAGGCATGGGACGCGGTAAGGGAAGCAATTGCGAGGGACTGTAAAACGAATCTGAGTGTGGAGGGTGAGGAGGACCTCCTGGCGCTTCCAGCCATAACCTATGCCTCTCCTGAATCGGTAGTGGTCTACGGGCAGCGGGATACAGGCGCAGTTATTTTAGAACCTGTTAAGGAGTTGAAATGGTTTGTGCGAGACCTTGTAGGAAGGGAGAGATTTGGGGAAGTTATAGTCGGGGGTTCGTGGGAGTTCCTGCATGCAGGCCACCGATCCATAATCCTTGAAGCCTTCTCACGCGGTGAGAACGTAGAGATAGGGATAACATCTGACAGCTATCTTGAGGATAAGCTGGAGACTACAGAATTTGAGGGTTTCGAGGAACGGAAAGCGGGACTGGAAAGTTTCCTTGAAATGTTCAGGTTGCAGGAGAGAGCAGAGCTATTCGAGATAGATGATTTCCGTGGAAGAGCAGTAGAGGAGGGAGAAGCGATCATTGTCACTGACGAGACCCGGGACAGTGCGGAAAGGATAAACAAGGAGAGGAAAGAGGAAGGGAGGGAGCCTCTCCGTATTCTCGAAGTTCCTCTCGTGGATGCGGAAAGTGGTGGAACGATAAGCTCCTCCCGGATACGTAACGGAGAGATCGACAGGGACGGTCTCACGAGGGAAACTACATGAATGCTTCCGCATCTTCGTCCTCTTTATCTGCTTCCTCTGAGAAATC
>JALIDP010000012.1 GCA_022865215.1 Candidatus Nanohalarchaeota archaeon QJJ-7
GGTGTTACGATGGATGGAAGCTCGGATAACGATGGTTGGCTCTATATAGGTAACTCTCCCAACTACGAAGCTGCAGATATGATAATCGATGATTTCCGGATTTACAACAGGAGCCTCTCGGCCAACAAGGTAGAAGGGATCGCGAGGAACGGTATAGGCCTGAACGTTTCCACCGATCTTTCACCGAATGAGAAGGATAGTCTACAGGTCTACTACGGTGACCCCTTTGCCGATCATCCCGAGTATAATGATAGCTCGATGACTTCGACCAGCATGGATGAAAGACCCGCCACCTCCGTGGGGATCTCTCGAGGGAAGAGCGAGATAGTGGACAAGCTCCGGCAGCAGGTAGAGATGATGCAGGAGCTCACAGGAGCTTCTATCCAGATCAGAGAGTCCAATGGATGTAATATCATAGCTCTGGAGAGTCCGCGGATGGATCTCCGTAAAGAGATCTGCTAGAAATCCTCGATGTAGTCGACCTCTTTCTCGTCCAGCTCCAGTTTCCGGACCAGTTCTTCCTTCCACTCTTCTTTCTGGAACAGGAGGTTGAGGAACGGGATGGTATCGGAGGCTTCCGAGATTGAGAGATGGAGTTTCTTTCCGACCTTCTTCCCTATAGCATCCCTCTTGTTCCTGGCTGCTTTACTCCTACCCATCTTCTTGATGGTCGAAGGGTAACTGTAACTGGTCCATCCTGAGTACTTCTCCTCCTTGGAGAGCGAGACCCCGACAGTCATCAGACCGTACACGTACTTCAGGAGAGACCAGTCCTGCCTCTTCTGCATCCTGCCCCTGAACACATCCGCCTCGGAAAGGTTGTCGTAAGCCCTTGAAAGGTCTCCTTCCCGCTTGTACTCTTTCGGAACGTTCTCTCTTATCCATCCGAAGACCTTGCCGTAGTCCTCTTCAACACCTTCTGTTGCATCGGACGCGGTGGATGCAGAGGTGGACTTGAAGACTATCTTCAGCGCCTCAAAGATATCTCGTTCCGTCTCCCTGTAACCCAGGTCCTTTACGTCCTCCGCCTTCAAAGAATCGGTAGCCAGACTCTCAAGGTCGTTGATCGCAGATCGAAGGTCTCCGTCCGCTCTCTGCGCGATAGACTTGACTGCTTCATCATCGTACTCGATCCCTTCCCGCTCACAGATCTCTCTCAACCGTGCAGCAACGGAGTTGGTGTGCACGTTACCGAGTTCGACCTCCTTGGCCTTGTTCCGCAACGATTTCATACCCGAGGCGTAGGGATCGTTCGCTGTGAGGATCAACGGGAACTTGGTCTCCTTGAGGAGCCGGTTTATGACCTTTCTCCCTCCCCTGTCGCTCCTCCCCATCCCGTCCACCTCGTCCACGAGTATAAGTTTATCCTTGCCTGTGAAACTCCTCTGCTTCACTGCTTGTTCCAGCTTATCCTTCACGTCACCTTTCCTCCGCGCCTCGGACGCGTTCGTCTCGAATAGTTCCCGGTCAAGCTCGTTCGCCAGAGAATGTACGAGAGCGGTCTTCCCGCAGCCCGGAGGTCCGTGAAGTAACAGCGCCTGGTCTCCCTTTTCCCAGCCCTCGATCCACTGCTTCACTTCCTCCACCTCCTTACGACTCCCTTTGAACTCGGAGAGCGTCTCAGGGCGATACTTTTCGGTCCACATGGTAATGCTGATAGAGAAACAGGTTTTTACTGTTAACGTTGCCGCCACACGCCACAAACCGTTACATTTTTATAATACATACTACATTAATGTAGTATATGTTGCAGGAGTGTAGTGCATGGGTGGTGGGAGAGGTCTTCTTCCAGGAGCCAACAGAGGAACATTACCTCTCAGAGATCAGCAGAAAGTCAGGTATTGCCCATACCTCAGTAAAGAACCATCTGGAAACCCTGGGAGAAGAGAGTATTATAGAAACGCAGATAGAAGAGAAAGGAGAGAGAACCTATCCCCGGTACAGGGCTACGATGAATCAGGAATACAGATTCTACAAGAAAATACATCTCCTGCAGCAGCTCCACACTTCCGGACTCGTAGAACACCTGGTGGATAGGAACCAGCCGGACTGCATAATACTTTTCGGGTCGGCGGCAAGAGGCGAAGACACAGAAACCAGCGATATAGACCTGTACATACAGGCCGAGGAAAGAGACCATGACCTCAAAGAATTCGAAAAACAGCTAAACCGGGAAATACAGCTCCACACCGGGCCGGAATTTCAGGAATATCCAAAGGAACTCAGAAACAACATAATAAACGGCATAACACTGCACGGATTCCTACAGGCAGAACAATGAGAAGAATAACACCGGACAGGGAAAAAGCAAAATCGCTGGCAAAAATGGTGGAGAAAATAGAGAAAAGAATAGAAGAAACAGACAAAGAAAAATTCCCTTCACAGGTGCTCAAGGACTATTACACCGCAACAAAGCAGCTGATGGAGGCGCTGGCAGCCTCGGAAGGCGTGAAAAGCAGTGGAGAAGGAGCCCATAAAAAACTGATAAACTGGGTTGCGGAAGAATATAACCTGAAAGAAAGCGAAAGACAGTTTCTGCAGCAGATGAGAAAGTACAGAAACCGCATAACCTACGAAGGATTCAACATAGAATACGGATACCTTGAAAGGAACCAGGACAGGATAGAAAATGTCATGGAAGAGCTCGAGAGAGAACTGGAAGATCTTTATGGCAGTGTTAACGTAGGCACTGGTTGAACCTATTCAGGCTTTTCTCGTTGGACATCCTTCCTCCCAGCCCTCGATCCACTGCTTCACCTCCTCGACCTCCTTACGACTCCCTTTAAACTCGGAGAGGGTCTCAGGGCGATACTTTTCTGTCCACATGTAGAAATTATTTGAAAAATATCTTTTAGTGGATAGGGGCAGTATATTATTCGGATTTCTTGAAAACGAGAAGCCTAGGTGGAGGAGTAAATATGGAAGCAGCCGCATCTATACGGTGAATCACTTCAATCTTGCATCCGTGTTTTTCTAGAGTCTGTTTCCATTGTTTCCGAGAACGTGTCCTTTTTGCTGCTTTATCCCTGTTCAAAGAGAAGGAGGTGTGGAAGTCTATATCCGGCGTATCAGGGGTATACCAAAGATCATGATTTAACTTGCCGAACCAGCCACTCACGAATCCAATGCCGCCAGACTGGAGAGTATAACAGATGTTAGCTACTGCTTTCTCCCATCTTTGGTCATCAACGATGTGTTGAACCACTTCTATCGCTGAGATTATTCCAAAGTTACTCTCTGAAAGGTCAGCCGTCACAATATCTCCTTCTCTGATATGGATATCGTTATCATCTCTGAATGAGGATTTGAGCCCTTGAACGGCGCTTTCAGATATTTCGATTCCTGTAACGGGGGAGGACTCCATCCAGTTCCAGAACTGAATCCATTGACCGCCTCCTGATCCTATATCGAGTACGGGTCGTCCTTTGATATCATAATCTTGGACTATAAGATGCTCCAGAATTTTAGCCTCCATAAGCCGGTAATAATACTGAAGTTGAGTGTCTGATATACCTGTCGACTCCGCATCAGTGTGGTTATCTGCGCTTGACCAGAGGTCTTCCCAGTACTTGTCGGCTGCATAAACCTCTCCTTCAGGTCGGCGGTAAGAATTAATCAGAGGACGGAGATGATTTTTATACTGCCTAAGATAGCCTCTCAAGGACATGAAGGAGTTATATAGAGAATCAAGATAAATTTTTTGGTGATTTTCTCTTCCTCGTCCTATATCTGTCTTCATGAAGTGTAATCCCATTATAGAGAGGAAGGAGTTATTGAGACTCGGGAGAACTTTTTACCCGTTCTGGAGACGCAGGCGAAAGATGTTTTAAGATAGGATCTCTGGTTCGAATCATGGGAACTTCTGAAAGGTTCGAACGGTACGTTGGAAGGTCTGGATACTACCAGGACGTGGAGATCGAGAGGACGGAAGGGAACTTCCTGGTCGGTCCGGAGGGCGAACATTACGTGGATTTCGTGGCGGGCTGGTGCGTGGTGAACGCGGGTTACGGCCGCGAGAGGATCCTGAATTCTATGCGGAAACACGCGGAGAAGGCGGCTTACGTCAAGCCTACATACGTTAACGAGGAGGTTATAGATCTGGCGGAGACCCTGAACGATATAACACCAGGATCTCTGGAGGCATCTTTCCGCACAGTCAGCGGCACAGAGGCAGTAGAGACCGCTATCAAGGCGGCACGGATGTACACGGGAAAGGAGAAGATCGTGAGCCTTGAGGAATCATACCACGGCAACGCCTACGGGGCGATGGGTGCCGGTGATACGGATACGAAGCAGGAATTCGCACCTCTGGCACCTGGTTTCGAGCACATCAGGCCACCTGAGTATGGAGACGATGAATGGTACGGGGAGCTGGAAGAGATGTTCCGTGAAGAGGACGTGGCAGCGTTCCTCTCCGAGACAGTCCTTACCCACCAGGGAGTATCGATACCCGGCAAAGAGCACTACGAGAGGCTGAGAGAACTTACAGAAAAACATGGTGTCCTGTTGATCCTTGACGAGGTCGCGAACGGGTTCGGAAGGACAGGTGAGATGTTCGCCGCGGACCTGTACGGCGTTGAACCTGACATGATGACGCTGGCGAAAGGGATGAGTTCGGGTTACGCTCCTGTAGGGGCTACGATGATGCGTGAGGATATCGGAGAGGAGATGTCGAACACGGATATGAGTGCCTACTCCACCTTCGGCTGGGTCCCTTCCGCAGTGGGGGCTGCAGGGGCGAACATCGAGATGATACAGGACGGGCTCCTGGAGAACGCGGAGGAGAAAGGACAGCTTCTTGAAGAGAGGATGATGGAGATAGAAGGCGTGAGAGAGGTGAGGCGGAGAGGCCTCCTCCTGGGCGTGGTGCTCGACGGACTGGAAGCGAGCGAGGTTCGTGGAAGAGCGGCTGAGAACAACCTTCTGCTCGGGACCACTAACCAGGAGAACGTGTTGATGCTCTCTCCTCCCCTGAATATCGACGAGAGATACGTTGAGGAGGGTGTGGAAAGGTTGAGAAGGACGGTCGAGTCGTTAGGGTAACCGTGTTAAAACTCTATCTCCGCTTTCTTCTGCATGGACCGCAGGGTTGTCAATATCGGTGGTGCGACCCTTCAGAGCAAGGAGGTTATCGAACAGATCCTTCCAGTTATGGAGAGATACGGATCAGAGATCGTGGTGGTTCCTGGAGGCGGGAAAGTCGCGGATGTGGTACGTGAAATGGATGAGGACCTGGGTCTGTCCGATGAGAAAGCTCACTGGGCCGCGATTAGGGGGATGGACGTCATGGGAGAGATGCTTGCCGGGATGTCGGAGGAGTTCTACACTGTAGAAGAGGGATCAGAGATTTCAGGTGAAGGTGTTCCGGTCCTCCTGCCCTCTGAACTCCTGAAACGGGAAGATCCTCTTCCTCACTCCTGGGAGGCGACCTCTGACTCTATATCTGCCTGGATAGCAGGATTCCTTGGAGCGGAGGCAGTGGTTCTACTGAAACGGGTGGACGGTATCCGGAAAGATGGAGAACTGGTGGATGAGACCTCAGTTGATGATGTTTCGGGACTGCAGCAGGACGTGGTCGATCCCCTGTTCTTCGATACGTTACAGCGTACTGGTCTGGATGCGGTGATAGTAAATTCAGGGCATCCGGAAAGGCTTGAGGAAGTGTTCGAAGGCGGGGGAACGGTATCGACAAAGATAGAAGGTGGAACTTGATGGATTTCCTCAAGTTCTACCGGGTCAGAGACTGGTACCATAACCTGGGTATGGCGCTGATAGGAATCCTGGCTGCCGGAATTTCCAGAGAAACTCTCGTGCCTGCCGCGGTCGGGTTGCTTCAGGTATTCCTGGTACAGCTCCATTCTTTCAGCATGAACAACTATTACGACGCCCGTTACTGGGAGGAGGATAACTACGTCCGGAAGCTGCTTGAGGGAAGGATGGAGCGTTGGAAGGTCTATTTGCTCGGCCATATCCCGCTACTACTAGCCCTGCTCTTCTTCCCGGTCTCCGGAGTCTTTACGCTACTCCTCCTGGCGTACGCGGCCCTGTTCTATCTGTACCAGGGTCCGCCGCGCCTGAAAACACACGGAGCAGCATCTATAGTCCTGAATTCCGTTCCTCTGGGCCTGATAGTGTTCCTCCACCCGTACCTCGTGACTGCAGGCTCGCTGAGGAGTCTCGGGATTTTCTTTTCGGTATTGTTCACGTTCTATATGGGGTTCTACGAGGTGGCTCACCAGGTAGAGCATCAGGACGAGAAGAGGATGTATTCGGTGGTGGAACGGGTCGGTGAGGTGAACAGTATACGTATCGGAGCCTCTTTCCTTATTATCCCTTCTCTGGCAGGCGTGTACTTTATGTCCAATTCTCCGGGTCTGAACGCAGTCTATCTCGTACCGGTATTCTTCCTCGCTCTACGCCTAGCGAATCTCTACAGTATCGAGGACTACAGCCGTATCAGGAGGGATTGGCACAAGTTCTACGCCGCGCCTGAAGGAGGTTTTTACATTTTATTGCTTCTGATAGGTCTATTGAGCTAATTTTAGGGTCTAGAGTAAAGTTGCAAGGCTTAAGTTTATGGAGAAGCTATTAACGGCACGGTTTTACTGGTAAAGTTTAGAAGACAAAACCGTGTGGCCTATAGGATTTATAGATTAAATTCCCATTACTGGACTCCTGCTCCGGGGTTCTGAGGCAACCGCATCGGCAATCCTAAACAGGATTCCGTCAAACATAGTTATCTCTCTTCAGGCAGCCCTTAAATCTTTTATGGTTTCTTACAGGTTTTTAACCAGTGATACGACGATATCTTTATCTCAGACGCCTGAGGAAACATATCTATCAGAGGGAGGAGGACATCGAGGAATACCGATTGGCTCGCCTGAAGGGGCTCCTTTCATACGCCTACAAAAATGTTCCATACTATCGCCGGACCTGGAAGGAGGAAGGTTTCCATCCTTCCCAGGTTGGGTCTCTATCCGATATCGTCCAGGTACCCATAACATCGAAGGAGTATCTACGATCGAATTATGAAGATTTTATCGCCCAGCCGTACAGACCGTATTACGAACAGGACCGGTATTACCTCGCCGAGACCGCAGGATCTACCGGACCTTCAATACCTATCCTCAAAGACCGCCGATGTCAGGATTTCCAGCGAGCGGTAGCTTACCGAGCGTTCTTACTTTATGGTGCGTCCCTCAGTGATGTGAAGGTCCTCTCCACGCCCCAGGCTTCTGAGATGCGTGGGGGAGTGCTTAACGCGCTTTTCAACAACCACTACCTCCATCCCGCAGAATGTTCTTCCAAGCTGGTCGAAGATATCGATCCTGATATCATATCTCTCCAGCCTTCAACCCTTGGAGAACTGCTCTATACGGATATAGACATCTCACCAGAATTCATCCAGACCGCTGGCGAGATCCTTGATAGTGAACGTAAAGAGGAGGCAGAAAAACGGTTCGATACCGTGGTGCATGATATATACGGGAGTTCTGAAGCCGGGGAGATAGCATGGAGATGTCCTGTTGATCCGGAACACTACCATATCAATAGTGAACTTGCAGTCCTAGAGACCGTGGACGAGGAAGGAGATCAGGTTTGGGATGAGTACGGTGATGCCGTTTTCACCAACCTCAGCAACTACTACCTCCCTCTCATCCGGCTAAGTATCGGGGACTCCATAAAGATCCGCAGACAGAGCCCCTGCAGGTTCCCTTTCCCGGAAGTGACGGGGATACGCGGTAGGACCGGTATTTTCGCCCTTTCTGGCGGTGAGAGAGTATACGGTAGGGATGTGAAGGAAGCCTTCCATGCCATAACTGGACTGAAACACGTACAGGTGATCGCCAATTCAGAACCTTACGAGGTTATCGTGGACGTTGAATCTTCCCAATCCGCCGATGAGGTTCTTAGAAGTGCCAGAAAGGTTGCGGAGAATCTCTTCGATACTCCATTTACCGTCACTGAACAGGAACTCC
Organism: Candidatus Nanohalarchaeota archaeon QJJ-7; assembly: GCA_022865215.1. GTDB lineage: Archaea > Nanohalarchaeota > Nanosalinia > Nanosalinales > Nanohalalkaliarchaeaceae > JALIDP01. The sequence goes on from JALIDP010000012.1 coordinate 7,980, forward strand.
AGAGTGATTCGGACGATAAAATACTGCCGCTGGTAAATTGATCATATTCTGATAGTTCAACAATTTATAACTCTCTGTCCAATTTGTTTCGTATGAAATCGTTGGTAACTGTTGTGAACCCGAGGGAGCTGGAGACAGTCGAGGAATCTTTTCCGGATATAGTGGATATAAAGAATCCGGAAGAGGGGTCCCTTGGCGCTCCAGCTTTTGGAACTGCATCGAAGGTGATGGAGGAGATTCCGTCCTCGGTAGAGACCAGTATAGCTGTAGGAGATGTTCCAAGTCTTCCTGGGACAGTTTCACTGGCAGTTCATGGTGCCTCAAGTCTGGATCCTGACTATATCAAGATAGGCCTCCACGGCCCTGAAACCTTAGAAGAGGCAAGAAAGGTAGTTCAGGCCTCTGTAGATGCTTCTGATGGTTCGAACTTGGTGGTGGCTGGCTACGCAGACTACGATAGGATAGATTCTGTTCCGGTGGAAGAACTTCCGGGGATCGCGGCAGAATCTGGGGCGGATGTGGTGATGATAGATACCGCAGTAAAGGACGGGAACACCTTGACTGACCATCTCCAGGTTAGAAGGATAGAAGAGTTTGTTGATGAGGCTCATGATAAAGAACTCTTGGCGGCTGTTTCAGGTTCCCTTTCGGTCGAATACGTGGATCAGTTACGTTCTACTGGAGCAGATATATTTGGGGTCCGAGGAAGTGTGTGCAGTGATGGTAAGAGGGATACATCCATTGACCTTCATAGGCTAGAAACGTTCTTAGAGAAATTCTGAGCGATCTATCTTTCTATCCTAGATACCTCCATAATTTAAATAGGTAGAGCGGTATTAACTAATGATATGGGCATGACATCCGGAGGAAGCTTGTCCCGAGATCAAGTTCGGTACGGAGTTGCAATCCTTTTCGGTCTCGTTTTAGGATTGATCGCATATACGATGGTGTATCCCTCTGTTAACGGGGGAGAGGCTGAAACGATTTCTGATGATCCTAATTTCTCTGTCTTTTCCGCCATGGAAGTTGATAACCCGTCTTCAACTCCGATACTGGAATATGGTTGGAATACCAACGATACTATAGAGGCCGGTCCATGGGCGAGAGAAGGATTCGGAGAGAAAGTATCGGGTAGTGATTTGTTTGATACGGAAGAAGATGGGTTTATACTTCATGCCTGGACTCCAAGTCTAGGGTCTGGTAAGTGGTTCCCATCAAACGTATCTCAGAGTGTTCAGATTCCTGAAACTGTGGAAAACGCTCGGGTAGTAATGCGGGGCAAGAGTGCTGCTTATCTTTTGAAAAATATCTCTAGGGATACCTGTAAAGATACTGAGATGCGTTTGACAGTCATCCCCTCTCAGGGGCAACCTATCCAGAAGACAACGGTAGTTTCTTATGATATGGAAAACCTGACTATAGATGTATCGGACTATGTGGGAGAGGAGATAGGGATTGTGGGGGGTACGATGCCTTATGATGGCTCTCAATGTGAAGGTGGGACGAACTACCTCTATATTGACAGTCTCTTCGTTGAACGGATTAGGTAGATATAGGTGCTTTCTGCCTTTGAGAGAGATTAGAAGAGGGGTGTCGCTGTGGATATAGACAGTCGAGAGTTGAAGATTTTCTTTACGTTCCTCTTTATATTTACTCTATTCATCCACTGGGGAGGAGTTAATTCTTACTCGAGATACGATCTCACCAAATCGATAGTCCAGAAGGGTGAAACCGATATTTCTTCCTATTCCAGTAATACTATAGACAAAATTGCTCTGGGATCGGTGAACGTTAGCGATTACTTGAATGGATCTCAGAAAGAGATATGGGAAAATTTTACGTGGGGCGGAAGCAAGATTGAGCCGGATGCTAGTAGATCATTTTTACTTAACTTAACGGGGGGAGGTAAGGTTGTGCCGGTCGATAGGAGATCGGAGCTACAGGATTTGAGGAGTGAAGTAAGAGAGGCGGCTTATAAGGAAAGACAAACCAATATCTACTCCGACAAGGCACCTCTCGCATCCTTAATCGCAGTTCCCGCCTACGCCTTTGTCGACTCCCTGGGTCTCCAGGACGATACGGTATGGGTCGAGAAAAAGAAGGTAGAGATACCGGCCCGGACCTCTCTCAAACTTGGACTGTCACAGTTCCTAATCACTCTGATGGTGCCTGTATTTTTCGGCACCCTCTTGATGGTGCTAATCTACAGGGATACCCGACACGAGATAGATACTGAAAGGCCGGCCCTTATCGCGGTCCTGGCTCTGGGGCTGGCCACCCCGATGTTCTTTTACTCGACAACGTTTTTCGGTGTAATAACTGCCTCTGCTTTCACATACCTGTCCTTTTACCTTGTAAAGGGCTACCTGAGATATGAGGACGTCAGGTACCTTTTGGTGGCAGGGGTCTCTGGAGGGTTGGCGATAACTGCAGAATACTATACCGGGATTGTTCCGTTCGTCCTGTTGATTTATATTTGGTCGCGTAAGAGAGAACTGATTCCGTCTGCTTACTATGCGGCGGCAGTCGTTATAGGACTGGTACCGCTTCTTATCTACAACTACGTTTCAACAGGTAATCCATTCTTTCCGGTGTTCTTCCAGGGATTCACAGAAATCATCTGCAGCGCGTATACCTCGTGTTTTGTTCGTGGGAGTAGCTTTATCGTCCTTGATCCAGCTCGAATAGTGAACATAGGGATTCGCCTACTGCTGTTCCCGACACGGGGAGTTTTCTTCTATTCCCCGATTCTCCTCGCAGCACTCCCGGGATTCGTCTACCTCTATCGGGAGGACAGATCTAACCTGGTATATCTTGCAGTTTTTATCCTATTCCTGCTGTTCAACGCCTCCTGGAAGCTCTGGATGGCAGGTTTGAGTTTCGGCCCTAGATATCTTCTACCGGCTTTACCGTTCTTTGGAATTCCTTTGGCCTACGGTGTTCGAGAGATGCTCGACAGGGGAGTCCACTGGCAGGGTCTTGTGGCCGGACTATTGGTTCTATCCTTCGCTATCACGCTCACAGGATTTACATCAGGGGGAGAGAAAGAGGTTTCACCGGTCGAGTACGAGGAGAGGTTCAACTCCTTCCAACCTATCAAACCGGATCTCTGGTCGGAACGAATTCAAGGAGTTATGGAGACTGGTCCGCGCTCCCCATTCCTAGAGATCCTGCTTGGGCAACGTAAAGATTACAGTTTTTCCTACAGTGCTCCCCAAGTACAGCTGCTGGAGATCTCCAGATTACCGGAATCTTTCCTATTGTTGAACACGGCCTTCCTTCCTATTGCACTGCTCCTCCTGGCGCTGATGCTTGTATTTTGCCGATTCAGGATGCGCGGGTTCTTGGCAGTGGCGGTAGTTATAACTCTGTTGTTGTCTCTTCAAATTTCGGAAATGTATTATGGGGAAGGATTCTATTCCAATAACATCGAGGAAGATAATAGATGGATGTCCGAGTCAGGAAAGATAAACTTTTACTCAGCTGGTAATGAGAGCATTTACTTTAAAGCAGGTATTAGTGAATCCTTGGGAAACTCCTCTCTTGAATTATACCTGAATGATGAAAGATTAGATGGATTCAATTTGAAGACTAGTGGGGGGATAAATAGACTGGAACTCCGTAGTAGCAAAGGATGTACTACTTCTATACCTGGAGATTCCAGATGTAGGAGTTTCTTGATAAAGAATTTCAGTCTTATACCGTCAGATGAGACTCCTGAAGCTATATTCTACAAGGGATGGCATCCTCTGGGTGTGAATGAACAGAATAGATGGATGCGTGATAGGGCGGAATTTGTATTTAATCCAGCGCCAGAGGAAGAACTACTCTTCCTTACTTTGGGTCCTCATCACAGTTTTGCGGAACGAGTGGTAGAACTTCAAGTAAACAATAGAACGAAAAATAAATACTGGATTCGTGGACGTGAAACCATCGTCTTATACAATAACTCATTCGAGGGAGGGGACAAATTAAAATTGGCGGTTCCGGAGGGGTGTGTGGAGACTGAGGCAGGATGTTACAGTTTTCTCCTTACTGATTTCGAATTGCAGAGCTGGCATGAGGCGGCAAAGAATATAGATAGTACTGTGTTCTACCAGAATTGGTACCGTCAAGAGAATATCAACGGTGATAGGCTTCGGTGGATGAGTAACGAAGCGGTTCTGATTATCAATTCTCCAGAGAAGAAAAACATCAGTTTTTCTGGGGATATATGGGCATTTAATGCCACCGGCCGTAATCTAGATATAAAGCAAATCACCGCTAGGGATATTGAGAGGCATCATATATCAATTTTGGAATACCCCTGGCGGGTCAGCACTGATCTTAATATAACTCTGGATCCGGGAGTTAACATATTCCAATTTGAATCTGATCCCGGATGTGGAGAGTCAGGGTACGGAAGATGCATAAGTCTGGCTTTTGAGAACTTCAACTTTACGGATGAACCATGAAGATAGCTAGCGAAAAAATTCTGGAAGAATCAAAAAAAAGGGTAGAAGAAAATAGTTTATGGTACATCCTTTTATTGGCCCTCTTCCTTCGTCTACCGTTCATATACGTTAATAATGACGGAAGGATCTATGGACTTTGGCTTTCCTATTTTATAGATACATTAAGAATTCCTTACCCCGATCATCCTCCATTGTTCTTCATTCTCTCGGGGACTTCCACGTATCTCATGGAAATCATCCGTTCTACCTACCCGCTCTCCCTGATAGTATTCGCAGCAGGAATCGTCATCCTATGGCACAGGATTGAGAGACCGGAAATAGCTCTTCTGGGAACTGTCATCACCTCCTACATATTTGTAGTTGGTATTGGAGGAAGCTTCTACGAGGCCGCCGCCTTACCCTCCCTGCTCTCCAGTATCGGCTCAGTATACATCGTTTACCGGTTGGCGGACTATCTATACAACAGGAAAATAGCGGTTCTATCAGCCTTTTTCCTGAGTTTATCGTGGTGGAGTATAGTCTATTCTAGAGTCCTCCTGGTCGACGGATTCGCCGCCTTCCTAGTGCTGTGGTCTATTTATGAATACGTTAGGTATATGGACGGTGAAACACAGTTTTATCGGTCTACACTGCTTCTTGCTGCTGCATTCTACACCAAGTACTATACCCTGATACTGGCTCCTGCAATCGGGCTTTACGCACTTACACGGAGCCGAGACTGGAGAGATATCGGTAGATGGGCGGTCCCCGGAATTATAGCCGGGCTTTTGTTCCTACCCTGGCTTGTTTCAACCGATTTTTACCTCTTCAATCATTTCGCCTCCACCCACTATCTGCTTGCAGAGCTTCCTAGTCTGGCAGGGTTCCTGCATTCATACTGGCGGCTTCTCACTCCACTCGGCCTTGGCCTCGTACTTGTTAGCGTTACCCGCCACCGGAAACTCGGGCCTCTACCCTACCTGGTTTTCGGCGTTCCTCTCCTCTTTTACGGGACAACAACGTACCTGGAACTTGCCTCTCACTCTCTGATCAACCAGTCCAATTACATGCTTCTAGCTCTCCCCTTCCTGATAATTATGATGGCGGCAGGTTGGATTGGAATGTTCGGAGAAGAGATCGAGTCTGGGAATCGGACACTCACCCTGGCGGTCACCGCTGTAGGATTGGCACTCCTACTCCCTATCCTAGTTCAAACATCTATTTCCCTAGAATATGATGAAAACTATGAGGTCTACAGAGGCAACCTTAACATGGTTAATCCCGGAGAGGTGAGGAAGGTTTCTGCTGATGCACCCACAATCCATTTTGTCTATTCGTTCGAAAGACATCCTACGCTCTCCCGGGTAGATGCAAAGGACTACCACTTCCGCTGGATGAACCCGGCCCGGGCGAGGATACTATCCGACCGGCCAAAGAACGTCACTCTGATCTTCAACGTCGAACGCCTCAAGGACTCTTCAAGTCCTTTAGTAATCTATTCAGGAAACCAATCATTCGAACGTAATTTCACCGATTCAACAGAAATAGTGCTACCTCTAAGTCTAGATAGGGGTTTTAACGGACTCAGGATAGAGCAGGATGCGGGGACGCCCTGGAACACCAGTTTCTCTATTACGCGGTAGAATGATCTCTAAATCTCCGCATAAACTATATCAAACTGTTATGCTGCTTTGACCTCTGGATATATTTTAATGTAAGTAGCCGAGGTCTTCCAGACGTTTACGTAATTCAGGAGAGGGTTCTCTATCGGATGAAGAGTTGAACTGTACTGAAGGACTTTTATCATATATCCGGCATAACTGTCTCTTTAGCGAGAAGGCCTTGGAGGGATACTTATCCACTACATTCTTCTTTTCCACGGGATCCTGCCGGAGATTGAATAGTTGGCCGTCCAGTTCTTTCTCGTAATCCACGAAATTCTGGTGAATTATTTCAGGAACTAGATATGCTTGAGGAAGCACATCGATTGCCAGATATTTATTTGAACAATGTCTCTCCAGGTCTTCTACAAAGTACTTGAGATCTCCTTTCCGGACCATCCACTGATGATTGGAATTATCTGCCGAGAGAATAAACCTACTATCCCCTTTTCCCTCATCTAGAACCGGGATGAGAGAGCTTCCTAGCAATCCGAAACCGCCCTCTATCCCCGTCCAATCGAATATAGTATGGGGAATATCATTGTGTCCGACAACTGTTTCCTCTCTCTTTCCTGCGTATTTTTCATCGGGAAATTTGATAATGAGAGGGACGTGTATAACCTCTTCATAGGGCGGTCCGCGATGAAATCCTTCTATTCCGTGCTCTCCAAAAGCTTCTCCATGATCAGATGTCAATATAATCAGAGATTCGTTGTACACACCCTCCTCTTTGAGAACTTCAATCAATCTCCCTACTTGCGCATCTGCTTCCTGGATTCCTGCATCATACAGGTTTATAAGCTCCTCTGAAGTATGATTTTCCCGAAATCTATTCCATTTTTCTCCTTTTAATGATTGTATCCTCTTCGAGGAGACGGATACATTATCCCACTGTCGGAACTGTGGAGAGGGTGCATAGGGGGTATGTGTTGAATGGATGAACCTCCAGAGGAAAAGTTCCTCTGAACTGTCAGTATTTTTTATAACCGTGCTAGGATTCATGCTAGTAAACTGGAATCCTTGGAGAAAACCCTTTTCCTCTATATTTGGTTGCCTATCTGGATTTGTCTTGGGAGAGTAGTTATGCTCTCGAAGAACTTCTGGGAACGTGACTATTTCATTCGGCATCTGAGAAGTCCAATTGTTATAGTTACTTCCTACAGAACTTGGGGGTAGAGAGGTCATTAATACGGGGAGAGAGATGAGAGTTCGGGTTCCCTGACTGTAGGCCTGTTCAAACAGTACACCTTCTTCTGCCAACTCGCAGATAGAAGGCGCGGTTGTCCGTTGATAACCGTAACAGGGTCCGATATGATCTGCCCGGGTGGATTCGAGAACTATGAAAATTATTGGCGGAGTCTTGGTCGGTTCACCTTTCATCAGTTTTACTGGACGGAAATCTTTGGGAGAGGATTCCGGTAAATCTGATTTAATTATGTATGATGAGGATGCCGAAAGAGCAGAACCGATTCCGAATCCAGTAAGGATAGATACCAGAAATACGGTTGTCAAAAAATTTCTTCTCACAGCCCCAAATTTAAAACCGGCCTATTTAAAACCAATTCTCGGATGTTAATTCAGGAAAGTACTTAGAAAAATTTGTACTAAAAACACTCACAGATTAGGTTATATGAACTCTAGCATTAAACCATTCCTTTTATTACTGGTTTTCTTATGGATGATTATTATGGGAGGGGCAACTGGAGCCGATCACGTTCTCGTGATAGGACTCGACGGTGCGGACTGGGACGTGATCCAGCCGTTGATGGAGGAGGGAGAGATGCCCAACCTCCAGAAACTGATGGAGGAAGGACAGCACGGGAATCTGACCACCACCTTACCTGTCGAATCTCCGGTGGCATGGACCTCGATGAGTACAGGAACGACTCCAGGGAAGCACGGTATCTACGGGTTCATAGAAAGAGATGGAAACACGTTCGTGCCCACCACGAGCGAAGACGTGGAACAGAACAGGGTTTGGGATTACGCAGGTGAAGAGGGCGAGGTCGTTGTCGTCAACGTCCCACAGACCTTTCCCCCGCAGGAGGTGAACGGTTCCCTGATTTCGGGTTACCTCTCCATCGAGGACGCGGGATACACCTACCCCGAGGAGCTGCAGGAGGAACTGGAAAGGGACGGTTACAGGATCGAGACCCTCTCCGATGAGTTCGAGGAAGGGAAAGAGGAAGAGTTTCTGGAACGGTTGAACGTTACCGTGGAGAAGAGGACCGAGGCGGCAGAGATGCTCCTGGAGCGGGAGGACTGGAGGCTTGGCTGGGTTGTCTACACGGGACTGGACAGGCTCCAGCACTACTTCTGGAAATACCAGGGCGGTGAGAGTGATTACGCGGAGGTCATCGACGACCACTACCGGAAGCTGGATCGGCAGGTGGGAGAGCTGGTGGAGCAGGCAGGAGATAACACTACAGTGATGGTGGTATCGGACCACGGGTTCGGGCCTCTGGAGAAGAACGTCTACCTGAACACGTGGCTGAAGAAAGAGGGATACCTCCAGCTCGAGGGAGAGAAAGCCTCGGGATTCCTGGCAGACATCGGGCTTACACAGCAGAACGTCGTTGACAGTTTAAGCGGTTTAGGGCTTCTCGAACCGGTGAAAGGGTTTTTCGACTTCCTCGGGTTCAACCCCGGCGCGGATCTGCCGGAGCCAGGACTCTCCGACATCGACCTCGAAACCAGCAGGGCCTACGCAGGGAACTACGGCGGTAAAATCTACCTTACAGGGAACGCGGGCGACCGGGAGGAGCTCCTGAAGGAGCTTGAAGCAGAGCTGGAAAGCCTGGAGGACCCGGATACAGGCCGGAAAATCTTTGAGGTGTACAGGCCGGAGGAAATCTACACCGGCGATATGGAAGGTGCGCCGGACCTCGTGCTAGAGTCTCGGGGACCGTACCGGGCCGTCGGATTCCTCGGCCATCAATCCGTCGTGAAACAGCCGCCGGAGAAGACCGGGACGCATCGCCGGGACGGAATGTACATCCTCAGCAGCGGTGCGGGGGACAGCGATGCGGACATCACCGACATCTCGCCCACCATCCTCAAAGCACTCGGACAGCCGGTTCCCGACGAGATGGATGGGGTATCGATACTCCGCCATCCGACAGACAGGTGAGATTTTTGAAGGACTCGGACGCAGGTACTTCCGCTGACAACCCACTATCAATGGATTGGTCCTCCGTAGCCGTGGTACTGCTCTTGCTGGCGCTTGCTGGAACTACCGCCACCCTCATTTCTCCTTTCGAGGAACCAGCGGCAGCGGTGGCGTGCCCAAACTGCAGCGTCGTCCTTATCTCCCTGGATGCACTCCGTGCAGACCACCTCGGCGCGTACGGCTATAATCGGAACACGTCGCCCGCGATTGACCGGGTTGCCGCCGACAGTTTTATCTTCGATAATGCTATCGTCCAGTCCACCTATACTCTGCCTTCCCACTTCTCTATCTTCACCTCTCTCTATCCGTTCCAGCACAGGAACCGTGGGTTCTCGGAGAACGTCACCATGCTGGCGGAAGCCTTGAACGCCGAAGGATACCACACGTTCAGCGTCAACGGCGGGGGGAACGTCCGCGGCGGCCTCGGGTTCAGCGCCGGGTTCGAGGAGTACAACGCCACAGAGGAGCTTACCGACGACCAGTTCCGCAAGGCGTTCAACCATATCAACACCTCTATCCGGCGTGGAGAGAAATTCTTCCTGTTCTATCACACCTACTACATCCACGACCCGTATATCGCCCCGCCAGCGTACGCGTCCCGGTTCGATGTATATAACGCCACCTTCCAGCAGCAGGCTGAAGACCGTTGGAACACCATCTACGCCAATCTCACCGACGCCAACGTTACCGGTCAGAAGCTGACGAACACGCTTTATGCACAGTTCCGTGAATACTATTTTGACAAGCTAGCATCGGATCCGAAACTGGTGGCGCATGCCACGGCGGAATACGACGGCAGCATCCGGCGGACTGACCGCTTCCTCCAGCGCCTCTTCCGCCTCCTGAAACAGCGGAACGTCTACAACAACACAGTCATCATCCTCACCGCCGATCACGGGGAAGAATTTGGAGATCACGGCGGATGGTTGCATCGAGACGTACACCGGGAAATACGGCGGGTACCGCTCATCATCCATGTGCCGAACACGGATGGACGGCGGATCGATCAGCGGGTCGAATCTATCGATCTCGTTCCAACCATCGCAGAGATTGTTGGCGTTCCACGGTCCCGGTTTGCGCAGACCTTTAGCGGCACCGTGCTTACCCCACTGATGGCGGGTAGCGACATTCAGAAAGGATTCACCATCACACAGCGAAACCGGAAGGTTGCCTTTATCAACCTGTCAACCGACCTAGCATACTACCACAATCCTACGGAAGACGTTGAAGCGGTTTACAATCTGTCGGCTGGAGAAGAAAACAGGCTAATTAATGGGTCTCTCGTGAACCAGCTCGCGGCACAGTATCAACGCGTCCGGTCGAACATTTCGGGAAGGACATCACAGCTGGAGGAAAAACTCACGAATCTTGGGTATTTCCAGTAACTCTGTCGGCCTGCCGATACTGTCAGACAGGCTATTCTGCCAGTCGGGAGAGCGCGTGAAGTGGCCGGCCGATGCAAGTAATTGTCAGGAATCGAGCTAACGCTGATCGTTTCGCCAGATTCACCGTGTATGGCGTGATGAAGTAGTAGATTGAGACAAGCCGCCGACCAAGCCATGATGATGTCAGCGTCTCATCACGGAATGTTCGCAGGTCGTTCAACTGCGGGTGGTCTGGATCACCGTAGGACGCCACCATCTGGCAGGTAGTGTCCTCGTACGGGCCTGGAACCTGTTCAGCTATATTCCCAGACATAGACCATTGTTTTAAATCACGGTTTATTAGTTTTCAGCCATGGACGGCGAGGAGGCCCTTTCGAAGGTCGGAGTGGGTTCCGCTGCTATCATCGCAGGCTTCGCCATAGGCATCGTTCTGCAGTACCTGATCAAGGTTGTTCTCGCAAGATTTCTCGGACCGGGATCTTACGGCGTCTTCGTGCAAGGTCTAGCTCTGGTCCAGGCCGCCGCTATTCTGTCCCTGTTCGGCCTCCACATGAGCCTGCCGAGGTTTATCTCCTATTACAAGGGGAAGAAGGAGAGACGGCTGATCGGGGAGACTGCAGGGACTGCTCTTTCGATCGTGATACCTTCCGCTATAGTGGTTTCTTCAGTTCTTTACCTCTCCTCGAGATGGATATCTGCTACGGTCTTCAGCGAACCCGCGCTAGTCCAACCCCTCCAGATCTTCGCGCTAAGCGTTCTCCCTCTCTCCCTCTTCTATCTAGCGGTCGGGTTCATCCGGGGCAGACAGAACGCGCGTTACAAGGTCTACCTGGATGACCTTCTGTTCCCGGGAGTGGAGCTTGTACTTGTCCTGGTGTTCTTCGGTCTGGGTTACGGTGTGGAGGGAGCGATTTCCGCCTACTTGATATCCGTTTCTGCAGTGGTGATAGCTAGTTACTGGCTTTACAGGAAGCTTGCTGACGGCGGCTTCAAGGTTTCGAAAAAGACTGCAAGGAAGCTCCTGTTTTTCTCTTGGCCTCTATTCATACTGTCCATACTCACGATGGCCTCGAAGTGGATTGACGTGCTGATGATGGGATGGCTGAAGGAGTCCGTACAGGTAGGAGTGTACGAGGTAGCGTTTGCAGTTGCAGGAGTCTTACCTCTTTTCCTGTCCTCATTGAAGTACATGTTCCTCCCGGTCATATCCGAACTTTACGGTAAAGGAGACCTTGGTGAGATCTTAGAGCTTTACAGGACCTCGACCCGATGGATATTCACTCTCGTCCTGCCCCTCTTTGCGGGGATGCTGATCTTTCCTTCCGAGATCCTTAACGTCCTTTTCGGGCAGTCGTACACGGCTGGAGCTCTCGCTCTTGCCATCCTTTCCATAGGATACTTCTTCCACGTCGCTGTAGGCCCTGCAGGCAACATCCTCCTCGCATCAGGAAAGACCCGGCTCCTTTTGTTCGGTATGCTTGTGCTCACTGTGGTAGACGTGGTCCTGAACCTGTTCCTCATCCCGAGGTACGGCATGGTAGGCGCTGCTATTGCGATGACTTCAGGGCTTCTGGCCGGGAACGCCGTACTTCTCTTCCTTGCCGTGAGAGAGGTAGGAGGACATCCTTACACCGGAAAGTACCTGAAGTCCGCGGTTTCAGTCCTTGTCGCCTCGATCCCTGTCTACGGGCTGAAAATGGTTATCGAGCCAGGGCTGATAGAGAGTGTGTTGCTGGGTGTACTGCTCGTGTTGATTTACGGTTCCTTCCTGTATCTCTCTGGCGGTGTCCAGAAGGAGGACTGGCAGATGATGGATGAAGTGGTAGGCGCGGTCAGAGGATAGGTTCAGGTCTCTGTCCATGTCCAGAACAGGTTGATGACGTAGTTCCAGAAGAAGACTATGATTATCGCTATCAGGTTGGACAGGAGGTAGTAGATCTCCGCGATCTCGGTGAAAACCCAGAGGAGCCCGAGGTTGAGTCCCAGTCCTGTCAGCGAGACCGCCTGGAACTTGGTGAAACGTTCCAGCAGGTGCTTCAGACCGTCCTTCTTCCTGTCTATGAAGGTCCAGAGATCGTTAAGCACGAAGTTGGAAATTATAGCGGACTCGACCGCGATACCCGCAGAAACCATGTAGTGGAGACCGACATACTCAGTGAAGAGGTAAAGCAGTCCCATGTTGACTACCGTACCGATGGCGCCCACGACCCCGAACTTCAGTATCCTGTGGTGGCGTCTCGATGCGAGTTTTAGCAGGAGTAAGGCGTTATCGATCAGATCTCCAGGGTAATCGTACTTCGGTTCTCCCGCGTTCCTCTCCTGGAAGGTTATCGGAACTTCTTCCACTGTCGCTCCGTTCTCCAGGAGGTGGAAGAGAGAGGCGGCCTGGAAGTGGAAACCTGCTGGTAGGTCCGCTTCCGAGATCTGTTCCGCGTGTTCTCTCCGGTAGGCCTTGAACCCTGAAGTCACGTCCCTCACAGGCGAGTCGAGCAGGAACCTGTACAGGTAGCTCCCGATGAGAGGGAAAACTCTGCGGTGGAAAGGGTCCTTCCGTTCCCCTGATTCCACGTATCTTGAACCCACGGCCACATCCGAACCGTCCTTTACAGCCTCTACCATCTCAGGGATTTTCTCGGGCGGGTGGGATATATCTGCGTCCATCTGGACTACAACCTCTCCTTCAACCTTGCCGAAAGCATGCCTGTAAGCAGCTCCCAGACCTTCTCTTTCCTCCCTTTCGATCAACCGGAGGTTCTCGTATTCCTCCATCAGTTCCTTCACGGTTCCGGGGGTGCCGTCCTCTGAGTTCCCGTCCACGATCACTATCTCGTGCTCCATCCCGTCCAGACTCTCGCTTACCCGAGAAACTATCTCGGTGATGTTCTCCTCCTCATTATAAGTAGGTATCACTACAGAAGTTTCCAAGGCTTTCACGTCTTCTACCCGCTCCCGGAGATTTAAACGTACAATCCCTCCCAGAATACAGTTCCAGCAGCTATCCCAGGCTTATCGTCGCATCGTCAGTATAAACGACCATCGTGTTGAAGTTCCCGGCGTAGAGAGGGTCGAGCGAGTGATGTGAAGGATAGTACGAGAGCTTCAACCTGACAGGAGCGGTGATATTGGACTCTATCGAGACCTGTTCCCTTTCCAGCTCCCAGTCCACTTTCGCAGCGGGAGCGCGCTCCAGTTCCGCCTCTTGAACCTGCTGGAGAACTTCTCTCGGTGTAAGACCGTCCATCTGGACAGTATCGGAGAACCTATCCGTCTGTTCCATCCCTTCCGGGAGCCATAAAACAGGTATTGAGATGTTGTGGGTGAATAGAACATCGTTGACCTCTTTCCACCTATCGTAGCTTCCTTCCACCGCTACCGGCCTGTAATCCAGAGGCTCCACGATCTTGTGGTCTTCCCGGTTCTCGAAAAGCCAGTAGTCTCCATGGTTTCCACGGGGTTCCATGAACTGCTGCAAGAAGTTCCGGGACTCTTCCGTCCGCGCCACCGCGTAACGCACCCCGAGGTCGTCCATCCTCATGTCAGTAAGCCCGGCAGAGACGGACGTGTTACAGGTGCGGCATATCGGGTTGTAGAGAGGTTCTTCCGACACCCAGGATTCGAGGGTGAGGATGTAGTTGGCGGAGGTGCTGGAGTCGAGGTGGACATCGTTAACGGATTTATGGCCTGTTTCGAGGGGTATGTTCGCCTGGAGGACGTAGGAATCGAAGATAGTTCTGTTCTGTGTTTCAACCAGGACTCTACCCTCTTCCATATCCTCGAGGGAACTGTAAAGCGGCTGTGCATCTCCGTTGAACTCCCATGTCCGAGGGAGGTCCGCCTGGAGTGAGAGAGCCACGACCGGGATTAGCAGTAGAGTGGCAAGTACTATAGGATCAATATCGATCTCCTCCTCCAGGTACTGGAGGAGCCTGAAGGCTCCCATACCTGCCAGTAAACTTCCGAACCCGAGTGCATAGGTGTAGAACCTCAGTTCCTGTGAGACTACAGGCATCTCGATGACCGCCACAGCCAGGAGAGAGACGAAGGAGAGGAGGAGCGCCTGCCTCTTCGCACCGCGGTAACCTCCCAGGACTATAAGAGGGAGGAGGAGGTAGAGGAAGGTTCCTGTGTTCGCTGGGTCGAAGCTGTACCTGCTGACGTATCCCAGAAGGGGTAGAGCTTCTATCAGCCACGGAGCCATCACCGCCGCACCCACTGCTGGAGGGATTATTCTCCAGGTTTCACGTGTTAGAACCATGTGGAACACCGACACCGCGAAACCTCCGAACGCGACGAATGGATGGGCCAGGCCCGTGAGGCCAAGGAGGAGACCACCGGCAACCGTTTTTTTCTTCCCGTCGTCCAGTATGAGGGCTAATGAGGGTAGAAGGAGGAGGAAGGCGAATCCCTGAGCCACCAGTCCCGTGGAGAACACCTGGTAGGACTGGGATACAGGCGGGTAGACGAACAGGAAGTAGAGGGTGTAGAACCCTGCGAAGAACGCCTCCAGATCTCCAAAGAGTTTCTTGAAGGAGATGTAGGCGGTGAGAGGAATCAGGAAGACTGAGAGGAAAACGACCGTTTTGAACATGTTTAACGGTCCGAGAACCTGTCCCGTTAGGATGTCAAGGGAGGAAGTGGTGAAGAAGAACAGGGGCGGGTAGAGCTTGAAGGATGGGAAACCAAGAAACCACTGGTGCGTCCATGCGAAAAACTGGCCGTTCACGATATTCTGCCTCATAAGGTGCGTGAAGGCGTAGTTCCCGACAAGATCTCTTCCGGCGAAACGGGTGGTGGAGAGGAACGAGAAGAGATTCTTGATCGCGAAAACCGCTACAGTGACAGCGATTAGGATTGCTTCCGGCCAACGGTTCTTGATGGGGGATGACGCGTCCATATCGATGTAATAGGAGACTCTACCTATTTATCTTGGCCTTCGTTTAGATGTTATCTATAAATAGTTACATATTTAAATGTTGGTTTCTATACGGCGTCATATATGTTTGTTGGCTTGAAACGCAGATTGTTTAAAAATCAGACACACTATTTAAAATGAAGGAATATGTCTGACCAAACAAAATCTTCGCCTGATAAAATTGAGGAGAATCCGTTTACGACTATATTTAAGAATACCCTGGGGATGTCTCGACGTGAGTACTTAAAATTGGCGGCGATAGGAGCTGGGACGTATTTGGGTTGGATAACGGATGTGGACGGTGATGGGGTGTCAAATGGGGAAGAGCTGATTGAGGGGGACAATCCACTTGGAGAGCCCACGGTGAGGGAGGAATCAAGTATCCGGGAAAGAGCTATGGAGCACGCAGAACATAAATATCCAGATCAAAGTTACAGGGTGGCCGAGTTTATCGAAGATGACCGGGTCGACGATCGATTCATAGATGAGCAGTTGAAGATATGGCTTTCTGCACCAGACTCTGTTGAGAGAGGGCGTCATACCATTTTAGATTATCCTGCCCAGATTCTGAAGCATGGCTTACTCTATGCCAATGACTGGAACATGAACGGAGAGCCGCATCTGATGCCGGAAGGGAGGCCGGGCCCGGATTACGATAACCCTTTCGAGTTGAATCCGGACAAGGATGCGTTCATGCCCAGGTTCTACAATCATTCGAAGCAGGTACACGACATCACGACCGGCGAATATCTAGGGTTCCAGCCAGAGGAAGGTGACAAGGTCGGGAAAATGGGTGACCGGGACGGAAACGGCAGTATCGCGGAATATCTGGATGGCAATGTGGAGCCGGAGGATTTGACCGGGTCCAGGATAACGGTGACCTGGACTGACACCGCCGAGGACCCGGAAAAGGTGGATGGTTCATTCGATATCCTGGAAGATTTCTTCAGGGAGAAACCGCCGGATGACCATAGCATCGATTTCTACGGTATAAACGGTGTAAAACGGGATGGAGTTGAGATTACGTCATTGAAGCCTGATGCGCATCAGATGATTGAATACTATGAGTCGAACGTTCCCGAGGAACTGAAGGGTCCGGTAAACTACATGATACTCATCCGGCACTTTGATGGTCTTCCTGTGGCACTGGCAACATCGCCGAGTCCTGGAGGGATGGGATTCTCTGACAATCCAACGTTCAACATCGCATATCTTACGCTCCACGAACTTTACTGGCATGGGCTGACAGGAAAGCCTCACCCGGGAGAGAGGCCAGAAGACACGCTCGCCTCTTACCCACCAAGTCCAGAGTCACCTGATGAACTTGATTTCCTGGATAAGGAATGGGAGAGAGTGATGAAT
>JALIDP010000013.1 GCA_022865215.1 Candidatus Nanohalarchaeota archaeon QJJ-7
CTTTATCTCCAATCTCTGCTAATTTTTTGACAACAAAAATTTTCTTCGCTCCCGTACTTAAACCCTCAAATAAAGCGCTATCGTCTTTACTAGAATCAGATAAATCAACAAGAGTCTTCTTTGTTTGTATCTTATTGAACACTTCTCTCTCCTTATCAGGCATGAAAATCCACTGATTAGAGTCCAAATCAGATTGATTTACATAGAAACAGTCGAATCTTTCCGTCCCTACAACTTCTGAACTCGTCAGTTTTTGGAAACTATCACGAATAGAACTTAGTATATTACGGTCTCCGCTCTGGAAATCATAATTAGAGAAGACTCTGGCTACCTGAATATCAGAGACATTATCCTTTGATTTTCGAAATACATTAATAACGGGATAATTAACCGCATCCTCGAATATATTTGAGTCCTTAAGATCCACATATTTTACTATCTCAGTTTCCTCAAGTAAAAATTCTCGAATTGGTTTACCATAATTGACCTTCGCAAATCGATTAGGATTAATATAGGCGAGAAGACCCGAATCAGATAACCAATTGACACCACGTTCCATAAAGGGCAGATATAAGTCATAGTTTCCTTCCGCACTGGTATAATGTTCCTCTAAGTAATCCTTCTGTACACCTCCAAGAGTTTGTATATCCACATAGGGAGGATTACCGACAACGTAATCGTATTCCTGAGTCTTCAGTAGTGCCGCCAGGAAGATGTCTTCTATGGATTTGACCAGGCGGCCGTCATCGAACTCGGTCTGGAGGCGGTTAATTTGTTCTAGGATATCGTTGGCGAATGGTTTGAAGAACTGAGAAAGATTAGCCCAGTCCTTACCGCTAAATGAGTAGTTCTGCTTTAGGGTGCGTTTGAACGCACCATCGTCAAATTCAGAAACTTTCTCCCGACCTTCCATCTCGTAAGCCTGATCTTTCACTACATCGAATAACGCCTGTAGAGTGGCAAAGTACTCATTATTGTTGCGAATATCTGTCTCCTTACGTGTAGTCTCCGGAGTCGGCATGTCGAACGTGTCCTCGAAGAAGTTGTCCTCTTCCTCTCCCTGAATCGGAAGCTCTATCTTCATAGAGAATTTCTCCCCGCCGGTCCAGTCCGTAATTTTCATGTCTCCGCTTTCTGTTTCCTTCTTTAACGAATCAGTACGGAATATAGGTACTCTCTGCAGGGTAAAATGATCTCCCTTCTCTTTTGCATCCTCAATAGCCCATTTGTAAGGCTCTAACAAGACGAGCATGAACTGAATTTGAGCCATGATGGTCGCGAACGGATGAATATCGAATCCAACGATCCTGTACTTATTCACAAGATCGTCGAGAACGTAATCCCAGCCTTTCTCCTCCGCCTCATCTTCAGCGGCTTTCAGGTAGCGTTGCAGGGCGGTGACTGGAAAGGTGCCAGATCCGCAGGCCGGATCGAGCAACCGCTTGTCCGTAACAGTAACACCCTCGTACTCCACCGCATCCAGAATATAGTCGACCACCTCTTGAGGTGTATAGAACTCTCCAAGAGCCTTCCTCGTTTCCTTGTCAAAATACTGTTGGTAAAGGATGCCTAGCGGGTCTCCTTCAATCTTGGAGAAATTGAATTTGTATAACATCAAGAGGATTTTAGCCAGTGAACCTCCAAATGCGCTCATCTCAGGAACGCTGCCACGACCAAAGAACTCATCGTAACTCATATCCTCGAATGGCTCCGTCCACCAGTAGAAGATGTCCTCTTCGAACACCGACGACACCAGTCGTTTCCGAAGATCTCCAATCAACTTCTGAGTAACACTAGCCCAGGCGCTCTGCGCAATATCTCCACGGTGGGATGCATCCCGAACCTCTTTCTCGATGAAATCTTTGAACCGGACATCCGGGAAGTCATAGTCCTCGGCCGACTTCGCCAGGATCAAACGGGCGAACACCGCATATGCTGTCTCAAGACAGAACATGAACTGATACAAATCCTCCTCACTATCACCAAGCCCGGCTTCTTCCATCAACGGCTTCCAGTCATCAGGCACTTTATCCGGACTCTTCGCATATGATCGTTTCCAGAAATCGTACGCACTCTGCAGGAATTGATTATCATTATCTTGTAGATAATTGAATAACTCGATCGTTGAGGATAGGAGATTTCCAAAATCAGAGTCCTCCTTCAACCGGAAGTTCTGGAAAAAGTGTTCCCGCGATGCCTCCTCAACCAGCTCCAGCCTTTCCTGAGGATCTTCAAACTTCTCAAAATAGTCAGCAACTCGTTCAATGTCTTGGGTGTCGTACTCCGGTTTCTGCAGAAGTCCAACCAGTTCTCGTACGTCTTCGTCACCTAATTCATCTCCCTGGATCTTGAATTGACGTTCTGCAGTATCTCCAACACGCTCATAGAAAATCAGTTCTAGACCGTTGTAAAGAATCCCGTAATCTGCCCTTAATGGCTTCATATACCTCTTCCATAGCTGATCTTTGTGTTGAGAAAGATTCTGAACGGAAGGCTTCTTGAATTCCACCACAAATCGGACGTTCCCGTAATCATCCGTACAGTGTATATCAGTCCTCTTTCCTTTCTTGACTGTCTTCTCTACCTTGATATCATCTTCATCATACCCTAGTTCCTCAAGAATCTCCGAAGTGTGGAAATACCTCTTCAGCTTGTCTTCACTGATATCTCGATTGGCTTTTGATTTCTCGTAAATATCTGAGAACTCCTCTTGGAGAACATCGATATCGCTTATATTATCACCTCATATTATGTATTTCCTCAACATACCACATGTCTTCATCAGATATCTGGGACGCTGTCACCTCAATTTCCTTCCCCGTAAACTTCTCCTGCACCACGTTGAGAATATCGTGTTCAGGAAGCGCATGTGCATCTCCCGGACTTATACCGAGAATATGCTGGACGAAATCACCGTTAAACACGAGTGTTTCCCCGCTTGAAATCTCAGCTTTCACACGCAAGTCCTCCACGGGATCAACATCGAGATGGACAACACAGTGATCGTTCACCAGAACACGATTGCATTCAGGACATCGCTCAATTGCTCCGCTCCCATTCAGGACACGAGTTATACGTCCCTCAAATTTCTGTGTCGTCTCAGCTGTTTGTGGCATTATCCCCCACAGCCTACTCTTCCAGACGCACACTTATAGGTTTTAAGAAAAATTCCAATTCTCCTCTTCAAAGAATCATTTCCACCTCTTGTATACGTTGTAAACCTTCTCAAATAAGGGATTGAATCTGAATACTTCGACTACTTCGAATATTTGGAACCACTTTCCACCAACCCCATCACCTAGAACTAATTCCATATTCTCCTGAGATGGAAATAACTCCAGAACTTCAGGAATTGGAACCAGTTCCGACCTCTTCTCAGAGCGATAACAGTTCCATCTCCGGACTGCCTGGAACCTCGTTCCATATTATCCAGGAATGAAAATAACTCCATTAACCATCCCAGATCTTAACACCCGCATTTATCCTGCTCCAGCCGTTCCTCGAATCCAGTATAAGAAAAAAGAAAAGAAACAGGGCCGCGGGATCTTACTCCGCGGATTCGTTGTCTGTGGTCTCCGATTCTTCGTCCGCGTCCTCAGACTCTTCTTCCGAATCCTCTGACTCGTCTTCCGTGTCTTCAGATTCGTCGTCTGAATCCTCTGCCTCGTCGTCCGCGTCCTCAGACTCTTCTTCCGGGATCTCTGTCTCTTCTTCCGGAGTCTCTGTCTCGTTGTCCGGGGTCGCGTCCTTGATCTGCTGGACCATGCTGTCCACCGTTATCTCACCGATGAGATAGTCCGTGATGGACTGGTGGATGCTGGTCACGAAGTCCGGGACCTGGGCGGGCATGTCGACCGGAGGGCCCACCTGTCCGTCGCGGGCGTTCTCCTGCCCAGCTTCCGGATCTTCTTCGGGAGCGGCATCAGGTTCCTGCGGCTGCGCACGCTCCTTCGCCTGGTCAGCGACCGCCGGGACGGCGGAGACCATCGGCACCATGAGACCTGCCAGCATGACTGCTGCCAGGCCTGCGATGAGTTTCTTCATGTTTTTCACCTCGTCCTACTCCTGTCCACCGACCCCTTTAAAAGGGGCAGCTCTTTGCGCCGAATTTCACGTTTGCAAGGGTTCTGAGAGGGAAATACGGTCATCCGGCCCGGATAGTTCTTCCACATCACGCCAGTATTCCAGCCAGCAACAGGACCAGGACAACCTGGGAACCGGTTCCAAACATTCCCTTGCCCGTGAAACACTCACAGAGAAACCAGAGAACGGAATTTTGAGCCGGTTTCAAGAGCATCAATTCCCTGTACCTCTGCATGGGGCTAGACGACCGGCTCGACTATGACCCTCTCGTGCCTCATCCTCGGTATCTTCCTGTTCTTCTCCTCCTCGAACATCACCACGTCGTTCTCGTACAGCACCTTGAGGTCGCGCATCACCGCGTTCACGTTCCTGTCCACCTTCCGGGCCAGGTCCCTGATGGATTCCGGTTCCTGCTCCTCTATCACGTCCATCATCTCGATCCTGTTGTCCGTGAGGATCTGGGAAGCCCCCTCCAGATCGAGAACGAGGATATCGTTCGCTTCCATGGCCTCTACGCGTTCCACCCATTCAGGTCTTCCGGTCTCCTGAACCTCTTCCATAACGTTTACATCTATGTAAACGTTTTTATCTCTGTAGGGTGCCCCTAGATGTCCCGGTCAATCACCCATCTGCTCGGCACGTTCAGAAGACTGAAATACTTCCTCCTGGTCGATGTCGAGACAGACTGGAGTAAGGTGGACAGCTTCGTCGCAACATTCTAACCAAGTAAAGAACCTAACCAGGATGAGATAGTCGAGATTATGCCTCCCACCCCTCCACTGTCAGGCCGGCATCTCTCCTGCCCTCCTGTGCGTGCTGTGAGATGAGGTTCCAGGTTACCACAGCAGCTCTCGAACTCTGTGAAAACAAACTCCCCCTCCTCCCTGCAGGGTATCTCTGTCTGGAACTGTTCACCGCAGCTACCGTTGTAGAACGCCCAAGCATCACAGCTCTGGCCGTTGCCGAAGCTGCAGGTCTGGTTCTGGCTGAGATAGGTGTAGCCCTGATGATCGCAGTACGCAGGTGCATGAGGCATCGCCGCCAGTGCCGGGTACGATATAAGGAACACCAGGAGGATCGTTAACGCTATCTTGTGCCTCATAACTCCCAATAAGAGACGCTATATAAAAAATAATAGGGAAACATCCCCTAGATACTGGACAGCCTGTAGGAAAAGGTCCGAACGTTCGGACACCTTTCTTGCCCGGATAGTTCGACGAGAACCGAACCTCTTGACAGGGTTTAATAAAACAGTTTCACAATCCCGTTCACATGAGAAAGGGGCAGGCTACTCTGGCGGTCCTCGCAGTCGGTGTAGCGGTGGCTGCGGTCGTGGTCGGTATGTCAGGTACTCCAGCGGAAAACACTCAGGAAGGGCTGGAGACCTTCGATTCCGAGGAGGACTTCCGGGGTTACCTGGAAAGCGCTCCTTCTACAGACCGAACCTACCTCGGGACAGGGACTGCAAGACCCCAGCTCGAATCCATGGACACCGCCGCATCGGCAGGAGGAGATGCCGGAGGGGTGGAAAGAGCCGCGAAGACCAACGTCCAGGAGGAGGGTTTGCAGGAGCCTGACGTCCTCAAGTTCTCTGAAGGCCACTTCTACTACGCACCGGAAAGAGGGCATTATATCCCGAGGATCACCGGTGATGCCCCGGGAGTGATGCCGCGTTACCGCGCAAGCGAACCCAACACCTCCGTCATATCTTCGCTCGCCACGGGCAACGTCTCCGAGGTCGGTAAGATCCCTGTCAACGGCAGGATGCTCCGGGACAACGGGACTCTTGCCGTGTTCGAACGCGGCAACCTCCGGGGATACGACATCTCCGACCCGTCGGAACCGTCCCTGGAATGGAACATCTCCCTGAACGGGAGCGTCGAGGCGGCCCGCAGGACCGGCGGCGATATCTACCTCGTCCTGGAGAAGGATATCGACCGCGACAGTCCCTGCCCGGTCGTACCTATGAAGGAAGGAGGGGAAACGGTGACCGTTCCCTGCAACGATATATGGCACCCGAGGTTCCCGTCCTCCTCGTCCGCTACCTTCACCGCGGCCCGCGTCTCCATGGACTCGGGAGAGGTAGGAGACACGACCACGTTTGTCGGGAGCAGGAGGAACACCGTGGTGTACATGTCCAGGAACGATATCTACATGACCTACTCGAACTCCACGGACGAGACAGGTGTCCTTCTCGAGTTCCTGACAGGTCCGGGTTCGGACATGATTGACGGGGAAGCGAAAAACGCGCTGGAGGAACTCCAGGGATATGATCTCAGCCGCTCCGCCAAGGAGCAAGAGATGCAGAACATAGTACGGGGTTACCTGGACAGGCTTCCGGATGACGAGAGGAGTGACTGGAACGACAGGTTCCGGGGCCGGATCGGGAACTGGTCCCTCGAGAACAGACGCGACTTCGCGTCCACAGGGATCGTCAGGATCGACACCGGAGAGATGGAGGTCGAGGCGAACGGGAGGGTTCCCGGCAGGGTCAACGACCAGTTCTCGATGGACGCCTCAAGCGACAACTTCCGTATAGCGACCACTGTCTCCACACCGGTTTCCAGTAAGACCGCCAACGACCTGTACGTCCTGGACGACTCTCTCGAACGGGTCGGGGAGGTGCAGGGTATGGGGCTGAACGAGAGGATATACAGCGTCAGGTTCCTGGATGAAACCGCTTACGTGGTGACTTTCCGGAGGATAGACCCGTTCCATGTCGTCGACCTTTCAGAACCCTCGGACCCCGAAGTAACGGGAGAGCTCAAGCTGCCCGGGTTCTCATCGTACCTCCACCCCCTCGAGGAGGACAGGATCCTGGGAATAGGGGAGGAGAACCGCAGCGTGAAGGCGGTCATCTTCGATGTCTCCGATCCCGCGAACCCTGAAGTGGAGCAGTCCAGGATCCTCGATTCGTACCATTCCGAGGCCGGGTCCAACCACCACGCCTTCATGCAGGACCCGAAACACGAGGTGTTCTTCCTTCCCACGAACGAGGGAGGCCACGTGTTCAGTTACGCGGACGGTATAGAACACGTGAAGACAGTTAATGTCTCCGATCCCAAGCGCGCGAGGTACGTGAACGACCAATTATACGTGTTCGGGGAGAGGGAGGTCGCGGTCCTGGACGAGACGTCCTGGGAGGAGACAGCGAGACTGGAGTTCAGGCCCGAACCGCAGGAAAGGTAATTCCAGCATCTCTTTCAGGGAAGCGTGTTTTAACAGGAGATAAATAGAAAATATTTGTTTTTTTAAGGGAGTTATGGGAGAACAGTACGCCCTGGACTTTTACTTTTCCTGGGAGGACCTAGAGAGCAAGGTGGACCGCGAAGAGGTTCCGGGGTGGTTCCTGGAGGAAAATGAACTGGAAGAGGACGACACACTGGAATACGAGGATTTCGTGGATTTACGCTATGACCAGAGACAGGGATTGAAGAAGGACGGCGTTGAACTCAAGGAAATCTACGGTATTCTCAACGATTTCCTGGTGAACTATTACGGCGAAGCACTCGAGGCAGGACTCCTTCCTCCAGAACTCGACAGAGACATCCGGGATCATGTCGAGGAGACGCTGGACAAGAGCGCGACCGAGCCACAGATAAGGGGTGAGATATCCTCCTACCTTGACCGTTATCCCACGGGATACTGGATCCATATAGATGACTTCCGGGAGGATGTCGAAGTCCGTGTGAAGGAAATCTGAAGACCTTGGAGCTGTTTGATACCGGGTTTAGAAGTCGGAAGAACCGTTAGAAGTTTTTTCCTTGACAGCAAAGTCCTCTATAGTCACTCCAGAAACGCTTTCCAGGTCAGGTACTTCCACGTCCCCGGACTCCCGCATAGCGATCATATCACCTCTGACTCCCACCACCACGTTCGGAGGGTAACCGTCAATGTAGAGTTCTCTGCCTTCGGAATTCACCGACTCCAGAAATAGATCAGCATCATCCAGACGACGGTATATCTTCTCACCTACCACTGCCGGGTCTCCCTCCAGAGAGTATTTTTTCTCCCGCTCCCATTCCCAGGGTTCCTGGTTCACAAAATCGTATCTCTCAAGTCCTCCATCACCGATCTCCTCGATGTAAACCCCTTCACCACGTATACCGATGATCAGTAGTTCAGATCCGCGGAGGACATGGTACCTGTTTTCCTCGACCGGAACAGTTCTGTAGTCATCGTCCTCCAAAGCCGCCTCCAGCACCTCTGCCGGGGTCCCGTTTTCGAGGGTTTCCATTACTTCGTCCGACATCCCGGTAAGTCGAGGAAAAGACAGATTTTTATCTCTTTTGAGGAACAACTCCAGGTTGCTGTCGAACACTGCACCTGTAAATCCTTCGCCTTCACCGGTTCTGTCGGAACCCTCTTAGATTCCTCCAGCAAGCTGGTTCACGATCTCTTGAACGGTTTCGGGGTTCTGGGTAACTGCCTCCACCGCGATCTCGGATGACCGGGCCGCCGCCTCCTCGGCGTAACCCTGGACCGAGGCAGTCCCGGAATAAAGATTCTCGGACTCAGCCACCTGTGTCAGTTTCTCGGTGAAACTTTCCACCCAGCCTTCACTTGAATTGGTGTCTTCGATCACTTTGTCGGCGACGTAACCCATCGCCCCCAGCATCCCCATCCCCCCAATTGCGCCCTTTGTTTTAGGCCCCCCTATATTATCCTTGATGGCCGAGTAAGCTCTTTCAGGACGGGATTTTTGTCTCTCTCTATACTCTTGTATTCCTCCAGCTTTTCCAGGCCAACTGGTATGACTTGGACCGCTATCTGGTTCAGACATTGTTACAACTATACAGTAGTATATATTGTTTAAAAGTTTTTTGGTCGGTGGTCTGGCGACCGTCTCATACCCTAAAACTAGACCAGATTTCCCGTTAATATAGCGATCTAAAGTGCCTTTACGCCCTTCAACAATATAACGTGATAAGCCCAGCCTCCAGCAACAAGAACCAAACGTGTCGCTGACAGGTGCCTATCTCCACGGCGGAAAGGATCCAAAAAAGGATAGAACAGTATAATCAGTCGCTACTCGAACTCGTCCTGTAAACGTCCCCAGACTTCGCCCGGGACGCTAGCCTTCACCCAGTCTTCCCGGACATTATTATCCTCTAACAGTTCTCTATACTTTCTTTCAATCTCATCGAACCATGCATCGCGCCTTTCCTCGATCATACTTTCGATATCCCGCCGGAATTCCTCACCGGGACCCAGTTCCATCCTGACCTGGTCCTCGTGTCGCTCATAGTCTGACTCCGAACGGGCGAACATCTCCGGCTCCTCCAGGGCATAGAAAGTGAGAAAATCTGCCGCCGTCTGATGGTTCACTCCATCAAACCTGTCATCGATCAGAGGGTGACCGAACTCGTGGAAATAGACCTCAGCGATCTCGTGCGGGTCCTGAACGTTCGTTACTTTCCGAGAGAGGTAGATATCCTGCCGGTCATCCTTCGTATAATAAACCCCCACGTCATTTCCGAAGTAAGGAGGGGTAGATCCCAGGATAACTCTATCCACATTCTCTTCCATCCTCTCCTGATATTCCTGAGGTAGATGGGCGTAGAGAGTACTACCTAGATCTTCTACAAAGTCCTCGACCCTTTCAGAGGCACCTCTGGTTTCCACCTCGACCGGATCCATGATATGTTGCTACCCTATATTAGTAACTTAAAAGGTTTGTGGTTCGGACCAGAAGTTATTTAAACGCTCCCGGAGCGGTGGAGGTCATAGCGATGGGCACAGGAGCCCGTTCAGGAGCCACAGGAGCCGGGGATAGTGACCTCACCGGCGAAGACATTTCTATGCAGGATCTATCGGTCGAAGAGAACGATCCCGAGGAAGTGTACGACGAGCTCGGTTCCATGCGGTTCAGGGACGTAATGGACGAGAGCGTCGAGTACGGGGACACCCTCGCCTCCCCGGAGTCCGAGCTCGAGACAGGCGACGATAAAGGTCCTGAAACCCTGACAGAACGGGTATTAGCCGGTTACCTGGAGGTAAGGAACACCGTCATGAAACCCGCATACCTCCTCGGTTACAGCTCCGTGGACCAGGAAGCACCCGAAGAGGAACTGAAAGAGGTGGAAGAGTCGAACTGGAGACCCTCACTCATCCATTACAGCCCATTGATAGCAGGTGCAGGACTCGCCGCAGCCGAACTCGCGATGGGGGACGCGGACCTCGCACTCGCAACAGGGGAGATCACCGCCGGTTACGCCGGTAAATGGGCGTTCACCAACAGCCATGTCGCATCCCAGGCAGGAAAGACCACTGCAGCAAGGGACGCGATAACAGAGGAACGGGCAGAAGAACTGCAGGAGGAAGGATACAGCATAGTCCCTTTACCCGACGATACAATAGAAGAAGTTGAAGACAGGGAAGATATAGAGGAAATCACTGAGGCACTCGACTGATTTCTCCGGCACTCTTTCAACATCCGCTCCCAAATCCAGGATTTAAAAACCTTTGCAATTATGTGCAAACATGAAAGTTTTCAGGGCGCTGTCCGACGAGACCCGGAGAGAGATGGTCAGGTCCCTGATGGAGAGGGAAGAAGAGACCTGCGTCTGCGAGTTCGAGGAGTTCATCGACAGGGACGCGAGCGTTATCTACAGGAACGTCAAGAAGCTGGAGGACGCCGGGATCGTCTCGACCGAGAAGAAAGGTAGAGAGCTCCTGGTATCGGTAGAAGACGAAGATACAGTGAGAGAACTTCTGGAAGCAGCCAGGAGCCTGGAACCCGGTGAAGACAGGTAAAGATATATCAAGAGGTACGATACGATGAAAATCACGATCTACGGGGCAGACGGATGTTCGACGTGTTCGAACCTGAAAGAGAGAACCGAAGAAGTGGTAGAAAACAGGGGTTTCGACGCCGAGGTCGAGAAGGTGACCGGGACCGCAGAACTGGCATCAAAAGGTCTCATGGCAACTCCCGCTTTCGAGGTGGACAGCGAGATGGTGTTCCAGGGCTCCGACCCCTCCAGGGAACGTATCGAGGAGATCCTTGAAGAGAGGCTTTAATCCGTGGTATTCGAGCAGATCGCCACCTACGCGGTCACAGATCTCGGCCTCTCGGGAGCTCTCGGAGACACCGTCCACTTCTGGATCTACGACACCCTGAAGATAACCGCCATGCTCGTCGCGGTCATCTTCGGCATCGGCTATCTCAGGACCTACTTCCCTCCAGAGAAGATCAAGTCCTACCTGGAGGGCAAGAGAGCGATAACAGGGTACGTCCTGGCAGCACTCCTCGGCATCGTCTCACCGTTCTGCTCCTGCTCCACGATACCTATCTTCCTCGGTCTCGTAGGTGCGGGAGTACCGTTCGGTATAACCATAACCTTCCTCGCCGTTTCCCCGATGATAAACGAGGCCGCTCTGGTCGTCCTTCCAGGAGTTGTAGGTCTCGAGGTCACCGCACTCTACGCGTTCAGCGGGATAGCAGTAGGGATGTCGAGCGGTTACATGCTCAACAGGCTCGGGTTCGACCAGTATATCAGGGATTTCGAGTTCGGGGAGACAGACATGGATATAGAACGACCGTCGCGTGGAGAAAGGTTGAGACAGGCCTACCAAGAGTCGGTAGATATCATCACCGACATAATACCGTACGTGATAGTCGGGGTCGGGATCGGTGCAGCGGTCCACGGCTACGTCCCCCAGGAGACCATCACCAGCCACCTCACAGGCCCCCTCGGAGTCTTCGGGGCAGTCGCCGTAGGAGTACCGATCTACACCAACGTGCTCGGAGTCATCCCTGTGGTGGAGTCGCTGATCGGGAAAGGACTGCCGATCGGTACCGGAATCGCGTTCATGATGTCAGTAGCAGCTCTCTCCGTTCCCCAGTTCGTCATACTGAAGAAGGTGATGAAGAAGGAGCTCATCGCGGCTTTCGCAACCGTCGTCGCCACAGGCATCCTCCTCATCGGGCTTCTTCTGAACGCGGTGGTCTGACCCTGTCGACTACCTCATACCGACCTGGATATCGGTGCCGTGCTTGAGGTTGTCGTTGACCGGGCAGCGTCCTTCCGCCTCTTCCAGGATCTCCTCCTCCGTCTCCTCGTCAGCTTCTGTATCCATCTCCACATAGATGCTGATATCCTGGAATCCGGATCTCTTCTCGGATTCCGGATCTTCGAAGCCTTCAAGGTCGATGTCACCCTCTACGTCGATCTCGACGCTTTCGACCCCAACATCCCTCTCCCCGGCGACCTTGTGAATCGCCACGTTGAGGCAGCCCGCGAGCCCGGTGAACATGTACTCCAGCGGGTTGGGTGCCCTGTCGTGGCCGCCGAAGTCTTCCGGTTCGTCGACCTTGAGACGGTGTCCGCGTACCGAGACGTCCAGTTCCGTGTGTGTTTTAGCCTCTGATTCTATCGAAACTTGAAGTTCTTCTGACATCTTGGATCACCATTCATCGTTCGAGCGGGCTTTCACACCCCTGCTCCAGGCACTCCTCCACCTTCTGCTCTATCCGGGTTCCTGTCCTCTCATTGTACCCCCTCCAGTACTCCTGGCCGAGGAACGTCGCGGGAACTCCTCTCGCGGAGGTCCCGTACAGCTCTGCCGTGTTCCTGAACAGTTCCTGATTCCTCTCGCTGTAGTAGACCTCGTACATCTTCACCTTGAGGTCATCGTTCTGACTGTCCAGCTCCTCGAGGAACTGCTTCTCTTCTGCACAGTACGGGCAGCCGTCACCCCAGAAGAAGTAGACGGTCGTACCGTTCCCGGGTTCTGGCAGCATTTCCCCGGAGTTCCCTCCATTGTCACCTCCATCGTCCGCGCCCCCGTTGCCCCCTCCAAGATTCACGTCCAAAAGGGTGAACCCAGCAGCCCCTATCACGATCACCGCCACGAGACCTGCCGCTATAGTCTTTTTTTCCATCCTTTCACACCTGTTCCTCGTAGTATTCTCCTGCCTCTTCCGCACCCATTAAATCCATGAAATCAAAGCCTCCGGGGGGTTCCACCCTCACCAGCCAGCTGTTCCACGGATCTTCGATTATCATACCGGGATCCTCTTCGACCTCCCTGTTCACCTCGACCACTTCTCCATCGATCGGCGACTCCAGGTCTCCGACCCTCTTCATGGCCTCGTACTCCACCAGGGGTTCACCCTTCTCGACCTTCTCACCCTCACCAGGCATTTCGAAGAGGAAGAACCTGTCAGCCGTATCAGCAGCGGACTCCACGATCCCCATCTCCACCTTGTCTCCCCTCTCCCTCAACCACAGGTAGCTCTCAGTGTATCTACGGTCATCCTCCAGGTTCAACTCTCTTCACCTCCGTCATACATCTTCCTGTACATGTATGCTATGAGTCCTGAAATAATTATAGCTGACCCGAACACGTATACCGTCCCCTTCAGGCTCTCCATCAGTTCGGGCATCCACAGGATCGCAACACCCAGAGCGATCATTATCGTGCCACCGAGGAGTTTCAGGTACCTGCCGTGCTTCTCCTCGAACCGTGTCTTCTCCATAGTCCAGGTTATGCCGAGGAACACTGCGAGCTCGTCCAGGAGGTATATCAGCATGTAGAGTGCAAGGAGAACGAGCGCGAACGAGGCACCTACCCCTCTCTCCGCGAGTATGTTGCTGTATATCAACGGGAATCCCGCGGTGCAAGGGAGCTCCACGAGTACTATCCCCGCGGCTATCACCGCCGTCCCCACAAGTGTCGTGGCCAGGCCCTCCCTCCGCACGGTCTCGGACAGCTTCTCCGCTATCTTCGGCTTGATACTGTCAGGTATGGTTAAGGATATCCCGCGATTGAAGTAGAAGAAGTCCTTGACGTTCACTATCCCGAATATGAACGCCACCGCAGCCACCACCGCCTTTATCCAGGCAAGATGTGACACGTAGGAGAAAACGTTTATCATTCCGTATACAAACGCCCCGTAACCTATCGTCGTTACCGAGAGGAAGGTCAGCCCGACAGCAGCAGTCCTCTTTCTCGAACCCGAGTGTATGACCAGTGCGAGAAGGAACGTCAGGACCCAGAGCGAACAGGGATTGAAACCGTCCACGAACGCTATCATAACAGTCAGCGCGACCAGCGGCGTGTCCTGGGTGCTCACCTCGCCGATGAACGGTAGTTCGAGGACCTCTCCCTCCTGCAGAGTATCGTTGATACCTGCCGGGTCTGCACCAGCCGCCATGGCAGGGACAACTGCCAGGACGAGGAAAAGTATCGCCGTTCCGGCCAGGTACCTGTTCATGGTTCAAACCACGGCGAAATGGTTTAAATACCCTTGTTTCAGGATATGAAACAACCTTTCATTCCCTGTCAAGAAGGAGTTCCTCGAACGGTTCTGCCAGCGATACAGTGTTCGTCATCCCATTCTCCTCCCGCTCCACTATACCCTGCCTCTCCAGTTCCTTCAGCTTCCGAGATACCTTCACCCTGTCCAGTCCTGTCTGTTCAGGCAATTCGCTCTGGCTTATCACTCCACTAGAACCGAGGACCGCCTCCACGATCTCCCTCTCGTCCGGGGGCAGGAACCTCACTGTCTCCTGAAGCTCTCCTGGAGAAACAGTTTCAGGTAGAAGGGATTTCTTCATATATATGTAGACACCTACTCCGACCCCTACCCCGGTGGTCGACATCATAGCCACTATCCAGGTCATAGGGATACTGCACCGGCAGACAGGATCCGAGATGAAGCTATGGATATGGTAGTAGGCGAGCGATGAGGCGAGGACGTACAGAACCACGAAGAGTATCACCTTGAGGTTGCTGTGCAGGAACTCCTCCACGTCCACACTTACGTTCCTCTCGCCCATGAAAAAGAGTGCGGTGAAAGTCTTTTTAGGTTTCAACCAGTCCCTCCACATCCTCGGCTCCGAACTCCAGCGCCTTGGAATTGATGCAGAACCGTTTCCCTGTCGGATCCGACCCACTCCCGGAACTGGAAGTTCCGGTCGATCGAGTGAAATCTTCCGATTTCATCGAGTCTTCAAAAACGTGGCCGAGGTGCGAACCACAACTCCCACAGCGGACCTCCACCCTCTCCATCCCGTGCGATCTATCGGTGTGGAACTCTATATCGGCATCGTCCAGTGAATCGTAGAAGCTCGGCCAGTCGCTCGTCCC
Source organism: Candidatus Nanohalarchaeota archaeon QJJ-7 (assembly GCA_022865215.1). Lineage (GTDB taxonomy): Archaea > Nanohalarchaeota > Nanosalinia > Nanosalinales > Nanohalalkaliarchaeaceae > JALIDP01. The sequence continues at coordinate 15,181 of JALIDP010000013.1, forward strand.
GTCATCGAACTTCGTCTCCGAGGGGAACAGATCCTGGCCGCACGCCCCACACCTGTAAATTCCTTCTTCATCCACGCCGAGCAGATCCCCTGAACCAGGGGGTTCTGTACCCGACTCCCGGAGGATACGGTACTCCTCCTCTGAAAGCTTTTCGCGCCATTCGTCTTCGTCCATGATTTAAACAGAAACTCGAAGGTTAAAACCGCACCCGCTTCTCTCAGGCCGAACCTTTTTGATTACCCGTCTCAGAACTATCAACAGTGATCGATATGAAAGTAGAGAAGCGGGGTGAAGGCGAACCCGAGATAACCGTCCTGGGCAGCGTCCACGGGGACGAGCCCGCGGGAAAGAAAGCTATAGAGAGGATCCTCTCGGAAGATCTGGATTATGAAAGGCCGGTGCAGTTCATAGTCGCGAACGAGGAAGCACTCGAAAAGGGGAGAAGGTTCCTGGAAACCGACCTTAACAGGTCCTTCCCCGGTTCAGAAGAAAGCAATTCGAGGGAGGAGAGACTGGCACACGAACTCCTGGAACAGGTGGAAGACACCAAGGTGCTGGACATCCACACCACGCACTCCTATCCTGAACCTTTCGCCACCCTCAAGAACCTGGACGAGGAGACTCTCGAACTGGTCCGTGCCGCAGGCGTTGACAGGGCTGTCTACTTCCCGCTGGAGTCGAACACCCTCACCGAGTACGTGGAACGGTCGGTGATAGTCGAGGCAGGCCGCCAGGGAACCGAAGAAGCGGTCGACAACGCTGTCGAAGTTATCCGGAACTTCCTCGCCTACCACGGTGTCATCGATTCGGATTACGAGGTCTCAGATCCTGAACTCTTCCAGTACCAGGATACAGTCGATGGTGACTGGGAGTTCACAGCCGAGAACTTTGAGGTGGTCGAAGAGGGGGAGACCTTCGCAGTCCGGAAAGGCGAAACCCTCGAAGCGGATGAACCTTTCTACCCTGTACTCATGTCCACCCAGGGTTACGAGGGGATGCTGGGGTTCAAGGCCAAGAAGCTGGATAAGTGAACTCCTCACTCCTGTGCCAGTATCTCTTCTATCTCGTCTATCTTTTCCCCGTAGGTGGCGAAGTCTCCTCTCTGTAGAGCCTCTCTTGCATCCTGGAACAGCGACCGGACCTCGTTCATCGCGCCAGGTCTCACCACCACCTGTTCCTCCTCCTTCTCACCGAACAGCACCGCGAGCGAATCCTCCAGGGTGGGCTGCATCGTCAGCCTGTCGCCGTGCGAGACTATCACCCTCTTGAGTTCAGGTAGAGCTCCCTGCTCCCGTGACTCCAGGAATAAGGGTTCGACGTAGATGACAGTATCGTCTATCGGGATCGCGAGCAGGTTGCCCCGTAACACGTCCGAACCGCTCTGCGACCAAAGAGTTATCTGCTGGGAGATATCCGCGTCCTGGTCGATACGGGATTCGACCTGCATCGGTCCGAACACCAGCTCCTGCTTCGAGAACTGGAACGCCTGTAAACCACCGTAGTTCGGCGGGTCGGAACGCGCGGCGAGCCAGCCGATCATGTTCTCCTTGCCACGAGGTATGAACGGGAGGATTTGCATGAATTCAGGTTCCTCCTCATCAGGAAGCGTCATGATTATATAGTACGGCTCCATCTCCACCTCGTTACCTCTCAGGATCTCGTTCGGGATCCTCCACTGGTCCTCACGGTTGTAGAACACGTTCGGGTCTTTCATGTGGTAATCCCTGTAAATAGCGGACTGCACGCTGAACATGTCTTCCGGGTACCGGACGTGCCGCTCCAGGTCCTCAGGCATCTCGTCCATCTCCTTGAAGAGCTCAGGGAATATCTCCCCGTAGGTCTGCACGAGAGGGTCGTCAGGCTCCGCCACGTAGAAATCCATGTCACCGGAATACGCGTCCACCACCACCTTCACCGAGTTCCTCACGTAGTTCGTCTTCTCGCCCTTGAACCAGACAGGACGCGAGTACGGGTACCTGTCCGTCGTGGTGTACGCGTCATAGATCCAGTAGAGCTTCCCGTTCTCGGTAACCACGTAGGGGTCCTCGTCGAACTGGAGGAACGGAGCAACGTTCTTCGCCCTCTCCTCTATATCTCTGTGGAACTGGACACGGCTGTCATCTTCTACCGAGTCAGAGAAGAATATCTGCGCCGCACCGAACTTGAAGGAATAGACCAGTTCCCTGAACGTGGAGCTCAGTTCAACACCGCCCGAACCGTCATAGGAGTTGTAGACGTTACTGTCTCCCTTCGGATAGTCCAGCTCCCTGGTCCCCGAATTCACTATCGTGTAAGTATCAGTCTCCTCCCCGTAGTATATCCTGGGTTGAGAAACGTTGATACCGACATCAGATTCCGGGGGTATGTCCTTCACTATCAGCCGCGGTAACCCGTCACCTGACACCTCTCTGACAGGGCTCATCGTCAGCCCGTAGCCGTGGGTGTACACGAGGTGGCGGTTCACCCAGGACCTGGACTGGGGTGGTAGAGCCTCGAAGTCGATCTCCCGCGGCGAAACCATAACCTGCCTCGAGGAACCGTTTATATCGTAGCGGTCCACGTCAACGTCAGTGAACTGGTAGTACGTCCGGAATATCTGCAACTCGTTGTACGTCTTGAGTAACGGTCGTGCATCCCATAACCTGACGTTCTCCATAGTCCCTGGATTGGCCTCTATCTGTTCTCGAGAAAGGTTGGCCGACACCGGGAACTGCCTCTCGTCCACCCGTTCCAGCGCGTACGCCTGACGGGTGAAGTTTATCTCGTTCTCTATATGCGGTCTCTCCTTGTTGAACTCGTCCGGCTCCACAACATAGCTCTGCACCGCCCAGCCCGCTGCACTTCCCAGGATAGCCACGCCCACAACCGCAGCGACCGCGATAGCGAGATACCTTCCCTTCTCCAGCTGCACGTTCACAAGAGAAACGATACCGAGGAGAGCGGTCATTCCAGCCAGTATCGTAAGCACCGGTAGATCCACAACGATGTCAGTGTAGCCCGCACCGTAAACCGCTCCCTGCTGCGAGAAGAGCAGCTCGTACCGGGAGAGGAATACAGATGCTGCGGCGAGCACGGATATCGTCCCCAGCACCACCATCATGTGGGTGTACGCGTTATCCTTCAGCCCGTCCATGAACTCGATGAAGTGGAAGTTGGTGCGCTCAACCTGCATCCCTCCCATCGCCATCCCCATCAGTTCAGGCGACTCCTTGATACCGAACCCGAGAGCGTAGAGGAGGAGTGAAACAGATGCAGATACCAGAAGCACGAACAGCGCGAACGTGATGACGAAGCGGTAGAACGGCAGGTGAAAGACGAAAAACGCTACATCCATACCGAAAACAGGGTCAGCGACACCGAAAGAGGTCGATTTCAGGTATTTCAGTACCGTCTCCCACCGCGCCATCGCCATCCCTCCCGCGAGCAGAGACAGGAAGGCGAGGACCGCGACCGCAGACTTACCTCCAGAGAACTCGTCCTCCAGGTTCCTCATAGTCCACCTGTGGAACCCGTAGAGTATCACGAACCCTGCCACCGTACCAGCGACGAACAGCCCGGCTTTCGCAGACAGTATCGTGGCGTAGACCCCTGAAAGATCGAGGGAACCGAACCAGAGCCACTCTCCGTAGATATTGACCGCAGCCGGTAATCCGAAAAACGCGAGTATGATCGCTGTTATGTAGACCCGCCTGAATCTATTACCCATAGTTCTGACCGTCTTCCAACCCTTTTATCTCTGCTGTTCACCCCTGGAACTCTTTATGCTTGCTTAGACGTGGGTCCGGGCAGAAACGAACAAATGGTTCGAATCTGGACAGTTTCATCGGATTGTAGTGGCGAAACAGGGTTTATAAAGCGGGTACAGGCACCAAACCTTTATATATTGTTATTACTAATAAGTTAATACAATGGATGTAGCGGTCTATAGGGCGGAGCACGGCGGATACAAGCGGAGTGAGGTCACGCGTGAAGGCCTTGAAGATATCCGCGAGTACGCACCAACACTCCGCCCCCAGAACACAATCAAAACTGTTCTTACAGCGGCCGGATACAAGTCAGGTTCGGAAGTCGATATGATGGCCGAATCCTGGGAAGAGGTCTACGACTTTATCGACACACTCAACGACATGGGAGTGACCGCAGCAGTCGGAACGGAAGAAATAGATGAGAACGTCACCGACGATGATAGAATATGGGCAGACATGATTATCACCCGCGACCTCCGATATGACGACGATGAACTCAGAGATATCTGGGCTGATGTCGATCCAAGAGAGAAGGGAGAATTCCTCGGCTACCCAGAAGAAGAAATAGAGGAATACGAGAACCGGAGAGGATCACTATTCAGTCACATAAAGGACGTAATAGCCAGTGAGATTAGCGGAGAATCCCGACCAGAATTTATGAACGCACCAGAGCTATCAGTGAGGAAGGGAGATGAACTTGGAATCCCGAAAGACGAACAAGATATGTTCGCATCCCTCCTCACATATTGTATGCGAACCACTGAGGATGCGGTAGAAGAAGGACGTAAGACTGCTAATACCCGTTACCGTTCACTGGAAGCGACCGGAGAAGCCTACGGCGCAGATTTCACCGATCTTGTTCCATGGGGAGACTTTGAGGAGTGGTATGGTGAGGAAGAATCTACGACATTAGAGAACGTGAAAGAGGAAGCAATCGAAGAGTAGGCATTCAATTCTCCCGAACTGAACAATTTGTTCAGTTCTCCCAGCAAGATTCGAACCGACACTCAACCTGTAAGGCGGGCCCTTGCGGCCCGCATTCTTGCGTGTCCACTGAGCGTAACCAGTGGGTCCGGGCGGATTTGAACCACCGACCTTCGCCAATTCCCAACAGGTTCCGCCCGCAGGGCGGAGACCACCGGAGGTGGTCCTTGCGCGCCAACCGAGCGTAACCGGTTGTGTGAAGGCGACGTCCTGACCAAACTAGACCACGGACCCTTTCTCCACCGATAGAGTAGAACATAGAGGGAAACTTTATTGGTCTTATCCGGAGATCGCCTCTTCAATCTCCGATACTATCTCCCTCGCCTCCGGGGTCAGGTCCTCCTCCACCACCATCGTCTCCATTTCACCTTCCTCCTCGACCATCAGGCGTTCGAACCTCTTCACCGGCCCCACGTATCCGTCCTGTCCGCTGAAATCCTCGATAGATTCCTCCCAGGATCTACCGACGTCCATCTCCTTACTGTATTCTTCTCCCTTCGCCTGGTTGACATTGCGGTCGACGAGTGAAGGGTCAGACCTTCCTTCAAGAACCCAGGAACCTTCTCTCCTGTAGACCTCGACATGGAGACCTCTCTCACTGACCGTCGGATCACGGTCGTACCGGATCCGGATGTCCTCCATCCCTGTCGATACTTTCGAATCCAGGATTTTTAATCCTGACCGGTCCAGGTACTACAGCCGGAAATCGCTCCGGAACCGGGATGAAATAGCTGTTTATACACTAAGTTGATGTAACTGACGACAGAAAGAGTGTAGAGAAAAGAAAGAAGCAAGGCCAAAAGACCAGGTTATTCCGCAGCCAATTCCGCGTGTATTACGAATCCGTCGAAATTCATTGAGGGGCGATAGTTCCCAGTCACTTCGAGTGGGATGTAGTCCCCATCGCTATCCTTGTATCTTATAGAAACAGATCTCCTGTTACTCCCCTCCGGACTGAGGAGTTCTTCTATCGATTCATTGATGACCTGTCTGTCCTCCGGATGTATATGATCCATGAGAGTTTCTCCTTCCCGATATCCGCCTTCATAACCCAGGACGCGTTCTGTTTCACCCCTGGTCTTGACGATTTGTCCGTCTGTAGATATAGCAGAGATGATACCGGGCACGTTTTCAAGCATAACCTCGTTGATCTCGGCGGAATATCTGGATTCAACATCACTGACTATAGCCTCAGATATCAGGGAGATGTCATCGTGGAGGTTATCCTTCCTCCAGTAGTCGGTCACATCTAGAGAGGTAGCCTCTTCTGCAACTTCTTCTGTTCCTTTTCCTGTGTAGAGATGGAACGGCATCTTTGGGTCGTGCTCCCGGACCTGTTCCAGGAACTGGATTCCATGCATCTTGGGCATTTCGTAATCGGAGAGAACGGCATCTATCCCCCCCTCTTTAACCTTCTCAATCCCCTCCTCACCGTTTTCTACTGTTTCCACGTTAAATCGAGGATCCTTTGCAGATAGGAGTTCCTCCACCAAATCACGCTGAGAAGGGTAGTCCTCCGCGTAAAGGATGTTAATCGGTCTATCTTGTTTCACAATAGGTATACTAATTCGAAGTTTAAAAGGAAGGTCTATAGACCGGCATTTAAGCCTTTAAAACCCTTTTAACTATACGTTACAGAGGACACCTCCTCGTTATGGAACGGTTCCGGCCGGATCCGGACCAAGATCAAGACTTTTGAACCGGATTGAAAATAAACGCGGTGAGAAAAAGCCATATACGCCTTTTAAATCACGCCTCTCCAGTTTTAGAACCTTTCATCGAAGTCGAGTCTGAAACCAAAGTTGCTGGCGCTCCCGACCTGGTTCTTTCCAAGAGAGGGAGAGTAGGTACTGACCCCTATCCTGTCCTTCCCGCCGTCTCTCCCCGGCATAAATGTGATATTACGTATCCAGCCGTTGCCGCCGTCCCTCCGATTCTGGAAGTTGGCAAGCATCTCGTAGACGGGCTGATCCTCATTATTGGAGCTGACCTGCCGGTACTCGCCACTGTTCCTCAACAGAAAACCCCTGAAACTGTGCCCGGAGACCACCATGAATATCTCGGAGTTGGGGGCGACAAGACTGTCGAAAACATCTTCTCCATGGTTTCCAAGACCGTTCTGCTCCTGAACATCGTCCAAACGACCGCCATCTAAACGCGTTTTACGCAGGTAAGAATGCGTGGTGAGAATCGTCGGCAATCCGTAGTCTTTCACTGTCTCCTCCGCCCACTCAAGGATTTCATCCCTCGGCTCCCATTCAAGACCCAGGTTCAGGAACTGTCTTTCTCCGCCTGAAAATCTCTGTGCATGACTTAATCCATGGGGTCCGGACTCCAGGTATCCGTCCCTGTCTTCAAAACGGTCTTCTCCGAACCTCTCACGGTATTCCTCTATGCCCGAGGCCTTGTCGTATGTTTCATTCCAGTCATGGTTTCCTGGATTAACGCTGTACAGAACTTCGTCTTCTAGTGGCTCAAGTGCTGATTCGATCCTATCCCACTGCTCCCTGTCTGCGCCGTTGTCAACCATATCCCCCTCATGGGTCGCGAACACGATGTTGAATCTATCGCTGTTCTCCGCAACCCACTCTGCCTGGTGACGGAGATGCTCCGTCAAATCCTCATCGCTTGCGTAGTTCTGAGTATCAGGGATGACAGAAACTGTCCAGTAGTCCCCGGTTTCAAGCCGTTCATTCGAAAGATTCAACGGGTTATCCAGCTCCTCCATGTTCCTGCTGCTATAGAAATCATAGCCAGTAGCAAACGCCCCTGCACCTATAAAACCTAGATAATCCCTCCTCCTCAAAGATCCTTCACCTCTCCGGCAATAATCCAGGACACGTGTAAACATTGAGGCGTCAAAAACTAAAAACATGTTCGAAATAATGAAAGAAACTCAGGGTCTGGAATTTACGAAACGGTATCAAGACAATGACCGTCGTGGTGGTGGCGAGCTGTGGAGCATAAGGTTCACTGCGCCGGAACAGTTCATGGAAAATACCAGAATCACAGGGGGCGGAGAAAAAGTAGGGATTTCCAGAATCTAATCTAGATAAGAGCTTAAACGCGTATTTCTTCGAAATACCTATCTACTTCTTCCACCAGTTCATCGTAACCCGGTTTCCGTACGTATTCCGCGTTCTCCGGTAGATCTACATTATCCTCAGACCGTCCGCTGTAAACAATTATTTTTTCTGCGTTGTCATAGACCTGTTCTGTATCTATACAACTGTAATCAGTTACAACAAGCGGATAGTCCAGTCTATCGGCCTGGTCTACCGATTCAGCTGTATCGATCTCGATGTCCGTATCAGTCCTGGATTCAAGCATGTCCTCTGTAAGATCTCTTAAGCCTTGATCGTCTTCCAAGATTAGAGCTTCGAATGACATAAGGTTATTTTCTCCTAGAAGTTGTAAACTTATTAAGCACGCTTCTATCGCAGGCTCCGCAGGTATTCGAATCGGGGTTAGTTGCCCCTCTGGATCGGTCGGGTTTCGGGGGTAAATACGGGTAAAAGTATGAACCGTTTTATCCGTTTTTGGTTTTTCTAGAGGATATTTATCGGGGTTTCAGATCTTTAGGAAAAAACCCGGCATTCTGCTCTATTTCCAGGTCCCGCCCAACCTGAACTGTGGCTTCCTTGGCACCTATTCAGTCTACCCTGTCCGGATTTCCAGACCCATATTTTATTCTTCCTTCCACGGCAATTTCCAGTCAGGCAGAAACTCG
>JALIDP010000014.1 GCA_022865215.1 Candidatus Nanohalarchaeota archaeon QJJ-7
CCGATGACTCCAAGCAACGCCCCTCCATCCTCCTTGACGTCCACCAACTCCGCGAGCATGTCCTGCTTCTCCTGCTTGTTCATACCCTGCTCCTCCCTGAACGTCTCACGGTCCAATTCAAGGAACTCAGAAATCTTGTCTCTCAGGTCGTAGGACGGAAAGAAAACTCCGACGTTACCCGGGACGTGTTCCGAGGACTTGGAGATGTACCACGCGATCCGTTTGAACTGCTCCTCGTTCCGGTCCTTGTAACGCGTAGTAACCTGGTCAACAACGAGATTCTTCTTGTTCTCCTCTGGGAACGCGCTGCTGTAGGACCTCTCCAGGGTCTTCTCCCTCTCCAGACCGAGGAGGTCAGTATACATGTCGGTCGGTGTCAGGGTGCCGGACATCATTATAGAAGCGTGCGAATCGTTCAGCACCTCTCTGGTAGAAACCTGCGGATCGAGGCAGGAGTACTCGATCTGAAGATAGCGGTTGCCGGAACGCGAGACCTTCCTCCTCAGGATCCTCGCGTAACCGTTCGACGGACCGTCCCAGTCCTCAAGGAATTCAGCTATTCCACCACAGTAGCTCTTCTCCCGCTCCTCCCTGACCTCGTCCGCGACCGATTCCAGCTCGACTATCAGTTCCTCGTAATCAGTAAAGTTCTCGATCCTGTCCTTCAACCCGCCTTTCTCCACGTGCACCTCCCTCTCGCTCCCGAGATCGTTCTTCGCAAGCCTTTCCACCTCCCTCCTCAATCTCTGGAGGTTCTCTTCCATGGAGTAGAACCCGAACTTCTTCACCTCCTTCAGCGCGTTATCGATCTGGGGCATGGACAGCTTTGAGGACTTGAGGCTTCGAACGCGGTCAGGAAGGTTATGGGCCTCGTCCACTATAACCACAGAATCTTCGAGTGTTCTTCCCATCCTGGAGAAGAGCGATTCGCGTACACCTTCGTGGAACAGGTGGAAATAGTCAGCGATTATGACTTCTGCCTCCGCGGCCATCATCATCTGGGTGTAGTACGGGCAGAGCTTCTGCACCTCTCTCTTCATCCCCTCCGCATGTTTCACCCCGTTCTTCAGCTCGGAAACCTTTGCACGCGCCTGATCTGTCGGCTCCAGCGACTCCTTGTCGTACGTTCTATTGTAATACTGGCATCTCTCCTCTTCCCTCAGGGTCTGGCAGAAGTTGCGGAAGTCCCTCCCTGAAAGATCCTCCACACCGTCCTGGTTACAGAACCATTTCTTCCCGATAAGGTCCACGCCTGTGAACTCCGCATCGTGCTTCTCCTTCACCTTCCTCAGCGTTTCCACAGCGATGCGGTGCTGGGAGTGTCTCGGAGTCAAGAAAAAGACTGTCCGTCCGTTCTCCAGTGCGTGGGAGAGCGAAGCAGGCACCACAGCCGCGGTCTTTCCAAGGCCAGTGGGAGCGTGCGCGACCAGCGAACCTCCCTCCTTCAGCGTCTCTTTAACGTCTTCCAGAAGGCGGTCTTGATGTGGTCTTATATCTTCGTGTGGGAAGAAGTCCTGCATGGTGCGGAAGTCGAAACCGATTTTAATAACTGCGATGGAGGTTTCCATAGTTCTCAAGAAGTGAGACTTCTTACCTCATTCTCTTTTTCTGGAAAAACACGCCTGCTTTAATTGATTCAACAGTCAACTTCCTCGAGATTATCTATGTTAGGCAAGACTTTGTTTCCTGGTAGAAGGATTACCAAGCCGCAACTTTTAAGTAAACTCAGTAAACATAGTATACACATGCCCACTGTTTCGGCGCGACTCCCCGAAGCCCTGGAAGAAGAGCTCGAAGACTATATGGAGGAGGAGCAGCTGGACCGTAGCGTGGCTCTCCGGAAACTTCTCTCGGACAGTCTGGAAGACTGGAAGCAGAGGAAGGCGCTGGAGCTGTTGGAGGAAGGGAAAGTGACCCTGACAAGGGCTGCCGAGATGGCTGATATGACGATCTGGGAGTTCGCCGACATGGTGAGAGAGGAGAAGGTCACCTGGGTCAAAGACGAGAGAGTGGAGGAAGATATGGAGGCGGCATAGATGCTGGTCCTGGACGCCACACCCCTTATCTATCTCGCAAAGGCAGGAGTTCTCCAGAAGCTGGAGTCGCTGGAAGAAGATTTAATCGTTCCCAATGAGGTGTACGACGAGGTTGTGATCAAGGGGAAAGAGGCAGGAGAGGCTGATGCTCTTCTGATAGAGAATCTCGCGGAGGCAGAAGTTATCGAGGTTCGGGAGGTGAAGGGAGGAGAATTCTACCAGAAGCTGGAAAGTGACAGGTATCTCAGCGATGCGGACAGACAGGTTCTGTCGATCGCGGAGGAGTCAGGTATCTCTGTGGTTGACGAGGAGCACGCCCGCTCGGTCGCTGACATGGAGGGCGTGGAGAACCGCGGGACAGTCTATCTCCTCTTCCGGCTCCTGGACCTGGGAGTGATGGATGCGGGAGAGGCCCGCGAGACCTTGGAAAGCATGATAGAAGCGGGATGGTACTGCTCCACCGACCTGTACTCGAAGATCCTGCGGGAGCTGGAAGAACACGATAACTGACCGCTTCAGCTATGTGAACTGCGAAAGCGAGCTCTGCATCCCGCCTATCATCTTGCTCTTCTGTCTTATCCGGTCCCAGTCCACAGGGACCTGCCTCTTAACGTTCTCCAGCGCGGTCTTCAGATCTTCGACAACCCCGTAGTCACTCGTCGAACTCTCCGAGTTCGCTCGATCGAGTGAAATCTCCGATTTCATCGAGCTATCGAACGCTCCTCTCACCGTTTCCCTCACCACCCAGACCCCTAGAGGAGCCCAGTAGTCGTCTGTCACTTCTCTTATGATTAGCACCTTCGCCTGCCTACCGATCTGGTCCAGGTACTCGAGAGGTCCAAGTCTCGCAGCGTAGTAACCCCCTGCGGTCTCGTCCACGTAGGTTGTTCTTCCACCGTAACCCTCGTGGTCGGACTTGACGAACGAACGTTCGCCGGGAGCCCATACAGAACCTGCACCCTTGATCTCTACCAGCTCGTATTCCCACTGACCCGGAATCAGTAACACATGGAACACGTTTCCCATGTGCTCGTTCCTGAAGTACCGGATCTCCCCCAGCTCCTGGTTGGTCTTGATCTCCTCTCTTAATTGCTTCCCGATGGTGTCGTCGGAAGCTGTGATGGACCACCTAGTCGGCACCATCTTCCTGTTCTCCTCTTCTCCCAGTAAGCCGGCTGAAAGAACACGTTGAACCTGGTGCGGGTCAAGCTCTTTCTCGTACAGATGGACCATCGCTCCTTCGGCCTTCCAGTCATCGTCGCTAACCGCCTTTTCTACAGCGCGGGGAACGCTCGGGTTCTCTGCTATCTCCACCTTCTCGACGTTTCCTGAAGGCCCGTAAGGAGCGTAACGTTCAGAGAAACTCACGTCGAGGTCGACCGCTTTGTCCAGACCGATCTCCACGTCGACCGGACTCTCGGCCATCGCTATCTCTTTCGCGACATCACCGAACTTTCCGGTCTCGTGAACGGAAGATTTCTGCCGGGAGTTCACCAGTGAGGAACGCCTGGAGATCACCTGTCTTATGTTCAGCTCGTTATCGTACCATTCCGGAGGCGCATCCAGTTCAGATGATTGCTTAACTTCGACAGGAGATAGCACTCCGACGTTCACGTCAGGGTAGCCGTAGCGACCGACGAAGATCGTTGGCGGCGAGGCACCGAAGAACTCCTCTTTGACCTCCTCCGCCTTGAACATGTCGGAGAAGTCCTGGTATACCTCAGGATCGCCGTAGTCGATATGCTCTCCCTTCTCTTCATCCTCTTCCGAATCCTGTTCCTCCTGGAACCTTTCACGGAACGACTGGTCTCCCATGTCACAGGAACCGACCTCGAACGATAAAAATACGTCTCGACCTCAAAGGTTGTCCTGGACCACGAGAATTATTTAAAAGGATAAACACTATTTATCATTAGAAGGTGGCAAATTAATGGTTAACGAGTATCGGGTTGAAGCGGAAAAGCGGGGAGAGCGGCTTGATGTTGGACTGGAAAATCCACTTGATGACGGTTTAGACCAGTCCTACACTACGGATGCGACCGAGGATGTCCATACCCAGACGCGGGTAGGAGATGTTGCAGAAATTCGGAACCGATAGCTCTCCTCTTCCTTCTCTTCTTTTTTTTATTCCAGTTTCACTGCCGTCCCGTATGCCAGGATCTCGGCCGAGTTTCGGGTTACCTGGGAAGTGGTGAAACGGACGTTGAGGACTGCATCCGCACCCATGTCCTCAGCTTCCTGTTCCATACGTTCCATGGCCTGGTCCCGTGTCTCGGTGAGGAGTTTAGAATAGGCCTTCAGTTCCCCGCCTATGATCTGCCTCAGGCTCTGGGTGAAGTCCCTTCCAACGTTTCTCGCGCGGACGGTGTTTCCCCGGACGACTCCCAGCACTTCCGAGACCTCCTCGTCAGGGAAGGTCTCTATGTTGGTTGTTCTCATACTCTAGAACTGGGATAATGCATCTTATAACGCTGTCTGTGATCGGCCATCAGAATAAAAAAGAGGACGGACAATCATACCCTTATGGACCTCGATGTGGACAGTTCAACGATACTTTACGCTGTCGGAGCTCTCTTCGGAGTCGTCACGGTCCTGTACTTCTCGCGAGAGATAATACTGAACCTTTCGCCGACCATAAAGTCGATGTTGCTCCTCGGTGGGTTCGCTGTCTTCCTGTCGGCCGGCATGTACATGAGGAGCGCGGTACTGCAGAAGACGCTCTACGTCCTTTCTTCCGTATCCTACCTCGCTTTCCTTGTTTACACGATAGGGAAGTTCGGCTTCACGACGGAGCAGGTCTTCCTGTCTCTCGGAGTTTCTTCCGTCCTCTTCATAACCCTCGGATACCTTATCCGGGAGAAGGATGCGGGTATGGCCCAAGATACCGCGAAGAAGATCGTAGTAGGACTTATCGCTGCAGGACTGATCCTGGTAGCGGTGGACGTTGCCGGTCCACAACCCACATACGAGGTCTCTTTCGTGAACGAGGTGGAAGCGGACAGTTCCGGACAGGTCACTATCGGAACCTTGACCGTACAGAACGAGTTCATCTTTTCGCGGGACGTTGACCAGCCTCAGTACCGTGCATGCCTCTATATACCGGATCGGAGGCCCACCCATGTTTCCGAAAGTGAAGAACCCTCGACCCTCTCCGGGCAGAGCACGGAAACGGTCGATCTGACCGTTTCTATCCCGATGAAGCGTGTGAACGACACCAGAGTGGAGCCGGGGCTCGGAACGATCCCTGTGGAAGAGATGGAGGATTGCCCTGAAACCTCTGAAGAACCGAGGCTCGTGGTGGCAGAGAACACGGACGGACGTGAGACCATCTACAGAGACTAGTTAGGGTGAGACACCTCCGTCTCATCGAGTTCTAGATGTCAAGAAAATACCAACCCACCATTATATAAATCTTTGGTACCAAGATAGGCTTCCTTCGCGGGACCAACTCAAGGCATGGTTCCAGACCGACGACACCGGCACTGGAAAGGAGGCAGGATTGTACCAGGGATCCTTCGGGATCCGGGTACCCTGCCGAAGCCGTGGATGGTCTGGGCTTAACCGGTGCTGAAAAGGTACCGGGCTGGGGCCCGCGAAGGACACTGTTTTTCCCCTTTTTTCCTCTTTGGCCTAGAATAACCTATTTATTTCCTGATAAAAATGATAGGATATGCTTCAAGGGCAGCAACTGTTTAATGACGTTCTTAAGGAGGTAGAAAACTGGAATCCCACTAAGGAATATAATCATGAAAGTAAATTTCAGAATGAACTAAAAGAAGTCCTTGACAAACAGCTTAACTCTGAGGGGAGAGGAATCATGGGTCGGCAAAAAGACATCCCTGTAGACCGAGAAAGAGGAAAGAGTAACGCCGATTTAGCCGTAGATGACACCGTTGGTATTGAGATGAAGCGAAATCTCTCCAATAGCCAAGTCGACAGATTAAGCGGACAGATAGACAAATACCTAAACGAATATCCCTTCGTCATAATTTGCGCATGCGGAATCGAAGATAAAAGCGGTTGGAGACGGCTAAAGAATAAATTCCAAGGTTCGCAAGGGATTGAAGGTGGACAAGTAGAATTCATTTGGAAAAAGAAGGAGAACTATGGTAAGAGCCAGCAGGGGGATGATAGCGGAGAGGGTGATATGTTTGGAGAACCTCTATTCTGACTCTGAACTTTCTCCCCCTGTTATTCGTAAAACTCTATAAAGAAAAGCTTTCCAAAGATAATTTACTCCATAGGCAAACTCCTCAATTTCTGAAAATTCAGGGAATAAATCTTCCATCAGAGATTTATACAAACGGTTATAACCTGAAGTGGATTCTGCTGCCTTACGATACCGATAGAGTTCATCTAAAGCCACATACGCAAATACCATTATCCCAAAAATTATCGGTATACCCTCAAAAAGTGTTATTTTATCAGCGGTTAGGGCAAAGGCACCTAAAGAAATAATGACACCAATAATTACCAACGCAATATTGAAGTGCAATCCCGCCCATTGATTCGTATTGTAAAGACCTTGAGCAGATAGATTTAGTAGGAATTTCTTATCTTCTTTATTGTAGTCTTCCGGTATTTCAAATCTATTTTCCATCATATCATCCCCGACACTCCCTCACGTGATCTCTGTACCACTTCGTCTCGCCTTTATACTCTTTTCCGCAGTAAGGGCACTCCATGGTCGGTTTGTCGTCCCAGGTGGAGCCGGATTCTTCATCTTCCTCTCCTGAACCTCCCTCGTCCTCGAGCTTGGCGAAGGTGTAGGAGACCGGGTTGCTCGTCGCCTCGGTTAACGGGTCCTCCTCGTACACGTTCATATCCCTGTAAAAGCCGTTGGCGTCCCAGTTCGGGGGCATGAGAGGTTCGTCCTGCCTCTCGTGCCAGTTCAGCTGCGTTGTGATGTAGGTCTCATCCAGCGGCTCCTTGTTCCGCCCGTTCCACTCGTGCAGCATCTTTTCAATGGTGGAAAAGTCGTATCCTACGTGTGTGAGGTACGTGACGAGTATGAACACTGATCGTTTCCTCCCGTCCTCCAGTCCCTGCAGAATGTTCTTGATGGTCGGCGGGAAGTATTCTTCAGGCGCAGCGTTCTCGGGAACGTCGAAGTCGCCGTCGAACTCTTTCCGTTCTTCCGAGGGCTGCTTCGCCTTCCAGTCTAACGCCTCCACGACCAGCTTCTCGGCCTCGTTCTCCTCGTACGAATCCAGGAACGACCGGTCCGCCTCCACCTCATCCATCTCCGCGTCCGGCTTCTCGAACTCCATGATAGCCTCCTCAGAAGATTCCAGTGGTAGAGATACCAGCCAAGACTTCTCGTTCACCGAGTACGGCATCCGGAACAGGTGGCGGTCGCCCCAGTCGTTCTCGATATCCGATAACTGGTACGGGGTCGCTTCCCCCTCCTCATCGTAGACCTCAGAACGGACACCCTCCTCCATATCCACGAACTCCTCGCTCAGCTCCTCTTTCAATCTTTCCCGGAGGAATGAGACGATGGTCTGTGGGAGTTCAGGGTACCAGGCCTCGATCGGTTTGCCCTGAACGCTATCAGGGAAGCTCTCCTGTCGGATCCCGAGGTGGAATCCACGGTTGCCTGAAAACTTGACCGAGACAGACTCGGAATTAAGCCCAAAGGATCGGAGCTCTTCGAGCAGTTTTACAGCGGTCACCTTCGCGAACTCCAGGTCCTCGTCGCAGTCGATATCCATTATCAGATCCCAGCCTTCCCTCAGATCGTCTGAATCGGTCTCGTCTATCAGCATAGGGTTCCTCCACCTTTCCACGGAACCGTGGAACGCGACCGCGCCGTCCTCCACAAACTGTTTGAAGTCGCCAGGGAAGTTGACCGCGTCCGGTCTAGAACCGTAACCGTAAGGGAATGTGGGAGCGACCTCCCGCTCTTCAGAGATTCTGACAACCTCCTCTGTAACGTCTTCACGTAGATAGTAGTCCTTAACCTTCTCCTGCATCTCTTCCGAGACGTCCAGCTCCATGTCAGTTAAACGGGTTCTGAATGTAATAAAAAGAGAGGAAAAACGGGGGTTACCGCATGCCCCCGATGATTGAAGCCGCGACGATCAGCGCTGCCGAGATGACCACGAAGTCGCCTCCCGCGGACACGCCTGCAAGGCTCGCACCCGAAGTAACGACGAACACGGTCAGGTAGAACCCGAGGATGCCGAGGATTATCATCACAAAGAACGCGATGATGTTCTCGACAAGATCTGACAGCGCTCTACCTATACTTGCCATAGTTGTTCACCTTTCGAACAAACGGGGTCCGAACCCTTTAAATATATCTTTTCAGGCGTGAGAGGAGCTCAGCCCTGTAACGGAGCACCAGAACGCCTGTGCCGGCTCCTAGAAGAGCACCTGCGATAACGTCCGAGGGGTAATGCACCCCTATATAGAGCCTGGAAACCGCCACGAGTCCGGCAAGCGTGAAGAGGAATGCAGGTCTACCGTATTCCCTGTAAAGGACCGTGGCGAGCAGGAACGCGATTGTCGCGTGGCCGGATGGGAAAGAAGATCCCATCCCTGCCGACTCGAAAAGGTAAGGAAGGTCAGGCCGAGGCCTGGCAACAAGAAGGTTTATCGACTTTTCGAGTATCCCTGCAACCACCGCACCTGAAAGCACGATTAGAGAGGCCTCCTTCTCCCTGAAGAGGTATAGACTCGCGACTGTTACGAGAACAAAGACCGGAGATCCTAAAGCTGTGATAGAGACAGCTATCTCGTCTAATAGAGGTTGACGGAGAGAGACAAGCAACTGTAGGAAGGCAATCTCAGCAGCCATCTCTTCACTCCTCTATCCTTGGAGCCAGTATGTAAGAAAGCTGGACCTTCTCCGGCACCTGGAACTCAAGCCTCATGGGAAAGTCGTCGCCGATCTTGACCGCCAGAGAATCGCTCAGCTTCTTCGCCTTCATCATCTTGTTCAGGTAGTCCAGAGAGAACATCGATTGGACTTCACCTTCGGCATCCAGCTCCATCATCCCTTCGCTTCCCTGCTGTATAGTGGTCTCGACGTTCGAGTTGTCACCCTCCGCTTCCAGCACTATCGATTCCGGGGAAGCTTTCACCGTCACAGAGTCGCCGATTACCGAGGCATCTCCTACCGCATCGTCCAGAACTGACGTGGTTATATCTGCGGATACAGAGAACTCGAGATCGTCCGTGGAGGGGATGTCCTCCTCGGAAAGGTTCAACAGAGCGAGAGAGAAACTCCGCTCGGAGCCGTTTTCCATCTTAACTCTCAGTTTACTCTCCTCCTCGTCCAGTTCTAACACGACAGAGTCCTTGGAGCCTGCCCGCCTCACGATGGAGTACAGGTCCTCGATGTTGACCCCTACCTTTTCCTCATCACCGCATTCGTACGAATCGAACGCGTCCGCTTCCAGCTCGAAGTCGACCATAGCGACCATCGCCGGGTCTGCAGCGACCAGCTTCAGTCCCGAATCAGAGAACTGGAAGACGCCTTCCGTGATTATGTTTGATATTGACTGGAGAGAATCCTGGAGTAGATCCGCGTCCGAAAGCTCTGCCTTTAACATTTTTACTTGCCTCTGTTCACCGGTGGTGACTGATATTTTTTAACTCTACCTATGGGATGTTCCCTTTCCCGACCTCATCTTTCACCTGGCCGTACGAGTCCATGTCGAGGTCGGTCATCTCCTGGACCAGTTCACCCTGTAACTCGAACGAATCCGTGGTCGGTAACACCCTTCCGAAGACCCGGATCCTCTGACCTTCCTTCACTTCCTTCAGGTCGTCGGCATCCACGAAAGCCTCTACAGTACCGGTACCGTCATCCAGAACGAGGGAATCATCCCTCTTCTCCAGAACAGTCCCGAGGACCCTGACTCTCGCGTCCCTCTCCGGCTGGATATCTTCTACTTCCCTCGGCACCGAAGGCTTCCTTTGATTGTCCTGTGGCATGTCTCCAAACCGAGTTCCCAGCTTTTTATGGCTATCCCGGGTCAAAGCTATTTAAACCGGTACCGAGTAAAAGGTACTGTAAAGGTCCAAACTTGCGGGAACAAAACTTAGTGGGGGTGACAAATATGGCAGACACTATCACGAAATCAGGTGTCCGGGACGCAGCCGGAGGTATGAACGTCGGTACCGAGGTCTACGACGAGCTGGATACGCGCGTCCGGGAGATGATCGACCGGGCTTCAGACCGGGCACAGGAGAACGGTAGAAAGACTCTGAAGGCTAGGGACGTGTAAGCGTCCCCTGCCGTTATATTTCTTCAGCTTCCTAACCGTTTTTAAACTCAAAATTCAACTTCTCCCATGGCACTGGAAAGCGAGGACGTGAAGTTCTACTTCTTCCTGTTAATCCTTGTAGTCCTAGGAGCCCTCAGCTACATGCTGGTAGCACCTTACATCTACTACATAATCGGTGCGGTCGTCCTTGTCTATATCACACATCCTCTCTACCGGAGACTACAGCGATCCATCGGCAACCGGACCGTCTCTTCCATACTGTCAATGTTCACACTTTCAGTCGTTGCAGTGATACCGACCATCTACCTGGCCGACCAGATAGTTATCCAGGGGAGGACGGCTCTCATCACTCTGAGCACAGGAGCTATCGATCATATCGAAACATCGGCGCTCGAACTGCAGATCGAGCAGCTGACCGGTTACGTCGTGAACATCGATGCGGTCCTGAATGATGCGTTAGTGGATGCATCTACCCTGTTCTCGGCCGAGCTTCCCGGGATTATAACAAGCGCCCTGGACGCGACCATAGGTCTGTTCGTGATGGCTATAACCATGTACTACCTGTTCAAGGAGGGAGAGGAACTGCTGGACGGTCTAAAAGAGATCATGCCCCTAGACGATGAACTGGAAGACAAGATGGTGGTAGAACTGGACAGGATGTCGAAAGCCGTTCTTTTCGGTCACGTCCTGGTCTCTGTAGTACAGGGCATCCTAGCGGGTATAGGTCTCTGGCTGTTCGGTATCCCGAACGTGGTTTTCTGGACCTTCGTCATGATAGTCCTCGGGTTGATACCTCTCATCGGGAACTTCCTCGTGTGGGGACCTGCAGGGCTGTACCTCATCTTCATGGATTCAGAACCGTTGCTGGGATTAGGACTTCTCGTATACGGGACGATAATTGTTGGGCTTAGCGACAATATTTTACGGGCACACGTGGTCGGGAAGAGAGGGAACATCCACCCGTTACTGGTCATGATAGGTGTTATCGGAGGTCTCCCGATGTTCGGGCTTCTAGGAGTCGTACTGGGACCTCTCGTTCTGGGATTCTTCGTCTCGTTGCTCCGCGTTTACCGTGAAGATTTCATAGTGGACTGAAGAACTAGACAAAAAGAGAAGTCCGGGCTCGAGCGAACCGAGAGTGGAACTCACCTATTTCCTGAGGGAAGTAGGGCCTCCTCCTAGGATCTAGTCGTATACTCTCCAGGTGTGGCTGCATTCTGTACACCTGTAGAACCTGGTCGGTGGTTCGTCAGCCGAACGGGTCTGCTCGGTCCACCAGTATGCCTTTTCGTTCCCACACTCCTCGCACTCCTCATCAGTTATAGGCCGGTTCTCGTCCTCTCCCCCGACGTTGATATGCTTCTTCTCGTCCTCGTTCTCTTCCCTTATAACAAGTTCTTCCCCCTCCTCCTCGTATTCCTTCCCACAGCTTCTACACTTGAAGGAGGTGTCATCACCCTTCTTCTCTGGTACTATTATACCGCCGCATTCGTCACAGTAGTCCATCTTGATCCACTGAACTTTTCGCGAATTACACACCGCAGACTTATAAATACAGTGAGGGGGCCTACCGCTCCTCGCTCTTCGGAGGTACTGTGAAGAGGTAGTGCTTAGTGTCTCCCGACAGCTCGTTCGTCAACCGCTTCACAAGTATCTTCTTCGGGTCAGGTAGAAGCTCGACGCGCTCTCTCATATCATCAAGACTCTCGAAGTCGCCCTCGTCACGCTCGTCCAGGATCTCCCACATGTGCTTCTCCCCGATCGAAGGTAAAAGCTCGAGAGCGTGCTGCCTCGGAGTTATCGGTTGAGCATCGTTGAAGAACTCAACGAACTGGTCCTCGTTCTCCTCTACCAGTTCTTCGAGCACGTACTCCAGTTCAGATTTAGCAGTCTCTGTAAGCTCCTGGGTGGTAACCTTGCCCTTGATGTACCTCACCTTATCACGGTCACCGTCCCCGATATAGACATCGTCACCCGCACTCAGTCGTACATCTTCACGCGGCACGACTTCTAGCAGGTTGAAATTCTCCGTTCCGATGACCTGTGCAACAGGTTCAGAAGGACCACCGGGTCTTCCGTGCTCCAGGAAATCCAGAACTATAGCGTTCTCATCTTTCATCTTTAGAACCACCTTCAACGGGAGCCGACTGAGTCTGCGAACTCCACTATCTTCTCCACCTCGGAGTCGTCCAGCTTTATCCTTTCCTTCGAGAACAACGCCTGAACCTCCTGCTCGCTCCGGGGGAGAGTTTCGATGATCTTGAGGACGTGCTTGTCCTTCAGGCTGTCGATCTCTTCCAGTTCGTCGATAAGCTCCTCCAGCGTGTCGTCGCTGTGCACCGCGAGGTTCTTCTTCAGGTGTTCGAAGGTGTCTCTCTGCACTTCATTCCTGTCCTCGATGCCTTCCAGCACGTTGAGAACATTCGTGGCGGATACAGCGTTCTTTTCTTCGATATCCATGGTTATTCGTCCTCCGAAAGGTGCGCCGGGTTGATGGTGAACTGTTTACGTTTCCCACCGTCCTTCAGTTCCACGACATAGGAAGAACCGTTGTCCTCCACCACTTCCACGGTCCGGCCGTGGAACCTCGGATGAGGCATACCTTCCTGTACAGCAGGTTCTGTATCTATACAGGCCTTTTCACCCTCGTCGAACTCCTGCAACCGCGAAGCTATGACTCCTTCCGTCCCTGAGTCCTTCTTCAATTTCCTCCGGGTACCGTGTCGTGACCCGCTGCTCTTCTGTGCCATATTCCTGTAGAATGGCCGGAACTTTATATTACTGTTACGGTTTCAGTCCTCGATCCAGACCACGTCCAGCTCCTTGCACTCTGCCCCTGTATCGAGTAACTGCGCTACTGAGGGCTCTGTCTTGTCCTTATCACCGGATATAAGCTCTTTGATGTACGTACCTGCCTCCGCCTCCACCTCCAGTTCTACCGTGCTCGGACCCTTTCTCTCCCACTCAACGTCCTTCACCTCCCGTTCACGCGTCTTATCCGCTCTCCTGTGCTCCACGCGCGTCGGGGTGGCCTGCTCCACGGTTCCAAGAAGCCCCTCAAGTTCGTCCAGCTTCCCGTCTCCCACTTCTTCTTCAAGTTCTATCAGCGCTCGATAACGCTTGTCGGACCTCTTGGTCTTGACCTCCTCCACCTTATCCTTTTCAGTAAATTCAAGGTCATAAACCTCGATCTCCTCGTTGCCGTTTATCGCTTCTTCCAGCTCCTCCAGGTCTATATCCCTTTCCTCCGGCTCCTCGATCTCCAGGACGAACTCGCGCTCTGCGAGACAACGCGCGTCGACGTCTTCCCTTCCTGCACCGTGGAACTTCGACTTGACAGCCCTTGTCGCCTCCAGGAACGGCTCAGCGATGAGTTCTTCCACACTCCTCTGGTACTGCTTGCCTGTCCAGTCGCATTCCTCGCAACCAGAGCCGCGGCAGTTGCCGCACGGCCATTTCGTCTGCGGGATTTCACGCGAATACTTGCTGTAACTGCCATGGACCAGCAGGGAATTGACCTGCACCTCGACACGGTCCTTCCCCACATCGTAAACAGGGTTGACATCCGCCCTCTCGAAATCCACTTCCGTATCTGTCTCCTCCTCGATCCGTTTCCCGATAAGACGGTTCAGCTCGCCTTTCAGAGGTTCCACCCAGTCCAGTCCTGCCTCCTCCCAGAGCTCCTCTTCCTCGTGAATAACTCCCGAAGGAGGCCGTGTACCTATCAGGAAACTGTCGTAATCGTACCGTTCAAGCGCGTTCAGCACCCGTTCCACGTAGTGCTCCAGATCCGAGAATAATCCCTCACACAGTTCACATGAGTCTCTCTGAGGCTCCTTATCGGGTATATTCTCTCGCACGAAAGAGTCCTCGTCGAGGTCTTCTTCTCCGGACAGAAACTCCTGGACTATCAGGCCTCGTTCCCAGTTCTCCAGCCCGTGGCCGAGGCGGGCGAACTGCCTCCCGAGACAATGGTCGCAGAGTTCGTGCTCCTCCACCAGCTCCTCCGCCTTTCCCTGCACTCCTGTAGAGTCCATGGGAAGAAGGGTACGGTCCAGTTTTTTATAATCAGCCTTTCCAACGATGGGGTATGGACATCCAGTCAGGCAAGACAGTGGCAGGTTTCGGAGGGGCTGCAGCCATAATACTGCTTTTCACCTGGTTCGTGGGATGGGACAAGATACTTTCCACCGTGTCCAAGGCATCCCCACCCCTTGTCCTCCTGGGCCTCGCTACCGGGTTCGGGAGCATCATCTGCCTGGGAACAGCATGGTGGCTGGTGATCCGTGAGGCGACAGGTTATACGTACACAGGAGGCCTCCGCGTGTTCTTCGCGACCATGTTCGCGAACTCTGTGACACCGCTCGGCCAGTTCGGGGGAGAACCCTTCATAGCGTATATAGTCTCCCGTGACGCTGATATCCCGATAGAGGAAGGTTTTGGGGCGGTCCTTGCAGCAGATATGATCAATTCTGTCCAGTTCTTCACCCTCACATTCCTGGGCATCCTCGTTTTCCTGGTCTATTTCCCTATGGGCCCTGTGGTCTCGTTCGTCCTGAAACTGGTCATAGTCCTCGTGGGTCTCCTGGCCCTCGGGTTCGTGTTCATCTGGAACTACAGAGATAAGACGCTCGGTCTTCTCAGATGGGTCGGGCAGAAGGTCGAGGCGTTCATGGTCCTGCTAGGCCTGGAAAAGAAGGTCGACGAGGAGGAGCTGGTATCCAAAGGTTCCAACTTTTACGCAGTCCTAGAGAGGTTGCTGGGGAGAAGGAAAGAGGTCGCGAAAGCCCTGGCTTTCTCGCACCTTTCAGGACTCATGGCTGTCGGAGGTCTCTACCTATTAATACTCTCACTCGGCTTCGATGCCCCGAAGTCCGCGTTGCTTTTCGTTCTCCCTGCCTCCATGCTCGCGGGCTATCTACCTCTGCCGGGAGGTCTAGGAGGGATAGAAGTCGCATTGATGGCTCTCCTGACAGGGATAGCCGGGGTTCCGGCAGCGGTCGCGTCTGCCGCAGCACTTTTACACCGTTCGGCTACTTACTGGATGACCCTCCTTGTCGGCGGGTTCTACTCCTCAAGGCTATCTGTCGACATCCTCTCCCGCAGGAGTCCTCCTTCGGTAGACCTCCAGGAGGCTGTCGACAACGGCCTCGACTGAGTGCTCCTCTGCCTTTTCCAACGCTCTCTCCTGTAAACTTTCCAGACCAGAGTACGCTTCCCTCACTGACCTCTCCAGGCTATCGATATCTCCTGGAATGTACCTGTATCCGTTGATCCCTTCCTCTACGGTCTCCTTCAGCGCGAGCGCATCCGCACCTACCGCAGGAGTTCCGCACGCGTTCGCCTCGAGTACAGACACTCCCTGTGTCTCTGCAGTTGAAGGGATGACGAAAAGGTCGAGAGCGGAGTAGAACTCTGGCATCATCTCTCTGTCGAGCCTCCCGAGGTAAGTTATGTTCTCTTTCTGTTCAAAGAGCTCAAGGTAGTGCTCCTTCGCGAACCCTCCTCCCGCCATGACAACTTCGCCGTCGAAACGGTCCGAGAACTTGACCAGATCCTCCAGGTTCTTCTCGTACCCCAGCCGGCCGCAGAATCCTATAACTCTATCCTTCTCGACCCCCTGATCTTCCAGGAATCCCTCATCATTCGGCCGGAAGAAATCGGTGTCCACGCCATTGCTGGTTGTTTTCACCTCTATCCCTGTTCTCTGCTCCAGATGCTTCGCAGTGTAACAGGAAGGAGCCATAACTCCATCCACTCCCTGATAGAACCTCCTCTCCCACCAACGATACATTTTCTCCATCAACCCCTTCACCTCCTTCCTGTGGGAGACGTAATCGAAATAATGGTGGAAAGCTGTGTGGTGGGTTGCGAGTACGGGAGAGGAGTCCCTCTTCGCAACTTTCTTTCCAAGGAAACCTGAGGTGAAAGGGCTGTGGACGTGTACCACGTCAGTTTCGGGGATGCGGTGTGAAAGGTCTCCCGGTATCGAGATGCTGGCCCGGTAGCCCTCGACTATCTTCACAGGTACCGAGGGTACCGGGACCTCTCCAGGCTCTGTTCCCCTACCGGTATCCGGGTAGACGACGTGGACTTCATGGCCTCTTTTCTCAAGCTCCTCCTTCCAAGCCTGTATCGTGTAGGTAACCCCGTTTATCTGCGGCAGGTAGGTGTCTGTGAAGTATGCTATCCTCACCCTCCTTCCACCTCCTGGTAGACCCCTTCCAGCCTTTCCCCTACTTTCTCCAGAGTGTGATCTTCAGCCATCTCCCTCGCGTTCTCTCCCAGTCGTTCCCTCAATTCTTTATCCTCTTCCAGCCGTTCCAGATGTTCTATGAAACCATCCAGTGAATCCGCTTTGAGGCAGTTCTCTCCGTGTTCCAGCCAGCCCTCGTAAGTCGATATATCCCGCACCACCAGCGGTAGGCCGCAGTACGCTGCTTCTAAAAGCGCGATCCCCTGGTTCTCGTGTCGTGTCGGGAAGAAGAACACGTCGGCCTCGCGGAAAGCGTCCTTCACGTCCTCTATATAGCCGGGGAAGCTGACGTTTTCCGGAGAATCTTCCATGGTCCTCCGCGCCTTCCTCGCCTGCACCAGCCTGTTCAGTTCTGGTCCGTACCACTTGAACTGTATATCCGACCTCCTACCTGTCTCGACGAAGTCTGACAGACCTTTCCTCTCGATCCTCATCCCCAGGTTCAATGCAGTGAACTCTCCCTCCCTGCTTTCATCGCAGCCCTCCAGCCTCTCTGTATCGACTCCGTTGCTCACCACTTCGACAGGCGTGTCTATACTTTTCCCTTCCAGAACGTCCTTCGTATATTCTGAAGGAGCGACTATCCTGTCCGCTTTCCTGTAGAAAACGTTCATGTACCTGTCGACTAGAGGGGCGAGCTGGTTGGACAGGCGGAAGCTCTGCCTGAAATCTTCCCCAGAGTTGTGGGCGTGCACCACTACAGGAGTTCCGTTTTTAAGGGCCCTGTGAAGGTGATACAGGCACCGCGGTCCGAGAACGTTGAGGTGTAGAACATCATGAGGTTCGGAAGGGTCTGTGGTGTACTCCACGCCTGATATATCTAATGCCTTCCTCTGCTGCCTCACTGAGGTCTTCTGGCCCCCCTCCAGGACGCCCTGCAGGTCGGCGAAGTGGCAGACTTTCATCAGTTCCTCCCTAGGGCTGGAACCTTTAAAAACCGGTCAGAGGATGAGGAAAACTATCGCAACGTAATACAACATTAATGTGATGGGTAGCAGTCGTGCCATGATGTTGAGCGTGGTTATCAACGCCTCATAGTCCTTTCCGAGGACCCGAACATCCTCCACCAGCTCCTCTCCAATACCTGCTTCCGCGTCTGAAAGGTCTTCCTCTGCTTCCTCCACCGCCTCTCTCAGCCCCTCTTCAGTATACTCTCTGGGGCTTGCAAGTTCCAGCAGGTTCTCGTGGGAATCGGTTGTGAAGACCAGAGAACGGTCGTGTTCCAGTTCTTCAACGAGATCGTGCATGAACTCTAGAGCGTCGTTCCCGTCGATCCCGAGCAGAACCACGCTCTGCACACCGTCGCTCTCCAAGGACGGTGTTCGAGCACCGTTCTCCTCCGGAGGAACGGTGCGCTGGTCTCCTACCTCCTCCACGAGAGCTTGATAATCATGGTTGCCTGCGAACCCCGCCTTATAATCCTTCAGTTCCTCGTCTTCCAGACGTTCGACTATCTCCCTGACACCTTCTTCCAGTTCCTCAGCCTCCTTCTCCATGTGCTGCAGCCATCTCTCTCCCTCTCTCCTCCCCTGGTTGTGGAGGTCTATCAGCATCAGTTCCGGGAACTCTTCCTTCAGGTCGTAAGCGATCGAAGGCTCGTAGTCATCAACGTTCCTGTTTTCAACGAACACGGCCGTTCCGTTACTGTACCTCCTACCGTATAGGGTGAAGTCTCCAGACTCGTGCTTCAGCATCCTCGTGGCTTCTCCGCTCTTCTCCGCTCCCGGAGGCTCCCTGAACAGGTCGATATCCTGCGGGTCGGCAAGGTCGATTGTATGGTAGCTCGGAACGTGCAACAGGAAATCATCACCTGTTATCAACTCTGAAGTCAATCTCCCTCCCCCGAACCCCTCTACAGGGCCAGGATGGATCCAGGGAACGTTGTAACGTAACTCCTCCCCGTTGTCGATCCGGAGCGACTGGTGGTATACATCAGTGTAAGCACCTCCTTCGAGCGCTTTCTCCTGCTTGAGCAGGAGGTTGGAGGAGAACTCGTAGAACGATAATTCGACGTTCGAACGTATTAGATAGTCGAATATAGCGATGGTCAGGAGTAGAAGGAAGGCGGAGATGAGGAAGAAGACAGAGTTCTGCAGGTATAAAGAACGCGGGATCCCGACTAGACGCCCGATGAAGACGTGGAAAGCTGCCAGGACTGTGACCGGATAGATGGCTGCGTAGACAAGGTTCCAGTGCATAGATCTCTTTCCCCTCGACGCAAGTATCAGGAAGAAGTTGATAGCGAACACTGTGGCGAGCGCCAGCCACATGACCTGCCAGGCCTCTGTCGCGGTTTCAGTGAACGGTACGGTAAGTGAAAAGAAGAACACCACGGCCTGGTCGATAATGGTGATGATGTAGCTCCATTTCCTGTTCAGACCTCCTACACGTGTAACAGTCTCTGAGAAGAGTAGAGCGGGGACAAGGTAGAAGAAGAACGCTACTACTGCGCCCCCGATGATGTTAAGGGAGAGGTCTGATGTCGGGGAGAGGACGAACGTGGTCAGGGCCCCAAAAACTATCCCCAGAACAGCGTTATAGACCGCCATCCTCCGGGAACTCGGCGGCCTGAATAAGATCTTCTCGGCGAACCCGAGGTTATCGCTCATGGGTTCGCCTGATATACAGCGCTTTTAACTCTTTTTCCGGAGAAGGCGGAGAGATACATGTAAATGCATTGATGGAGATAAATCCAGCTTACTGTTTAATCTCGAACCCTTCCAGCCCTTCCAGTTCTTCCTCTTCTACCTTAACATCCTCTACCCTCGCGGCTTCTGGACCACTGTAGCAGAACTCTACCATCTCTTCGACTGCTTCCTGTTCACCCTCGAATACAGCCTCAACACGACCGTCTTCAAGATTTTTCACCCAGCCTTTGACCCTGAGTTCTCTCGCCATTTCCCGGGTGGTAGCCCGGAAGAACACGCCCTGAACCTTCCCTGAGACGAAAACGTGGACACGTCTCATGAATTCTTACCCGGGACTGGTCCTTCCACGAAAAGCTTTAATTCCTTTCTCTAAAAGGAGAGAAGGTATGCCTGAACACGTCATCGTAGGGGGAGGTATAGCTGGTTTCTCGGCTCTCGATAAACTTGTAGAGGAAGGTGAACGGGACGTGCTACTGGTCAGCAGGGAGAAGTACCCGCTCTACAATCGAGTAGACCTGAAGAAGTTCCCGAAGACCTCGATGGAGGTTCAGGATCTGCTGATGAAGAAGCCGGGGGATTACCCGGAAGAGGTCCAGATCCTCCTGAATACAGAAGTGGAGGGACTCGATACGGAGGAGAAGGAGATAGTCACTGAGGGGGGAGAGTTCAGTTACGAGAACCTTGTACTTGCGGTAGGAGGACGTCCAAGAGAGATACCAGCGGAGAATAACAGCCTTGAACAGATCCACTATCTCTGGACGCTTGACCAGGCCAGAAGACTGAAGAATGTAGCGAGGGGTGCCGAGGAGCCTGTCGTGATCGGGGGTGGTCTCCTCGGTATAGATCTCGCGAGTATCTTCTCCAGGACTGGTTCCGAACCTATCTACCTGATACGTGAAGATGCCTGGTGGGAAAAAGGGCTCTGCGAGCCAGGTTCACGCCTTGTGGAGGAGGCGATGGAGAAGGACGGCGTGGAAGTCGTACACGGAGAGGAAGTGCAGAGGTTCCTGGAAGAGGACGGGAATCTGGTCGGGGTGGAGACGCAGAAAGGTAACAGGTACAGTTGCGATGTTGCAGGTGTCGCTGTAGGCCTGGAACTGAACACAGAACTGGCGGAGGAAGCAGGGATAGAGACGGGAAGAGGTTTAGTGGCCGATGAGAAGTTAGAGACTAGCACTGATAACATCTACGCGGCGGGAGACGTTGCGGAGTACCGGGACGTCATCCTAGAGGAGAGGAGGATCGACGGGAGCTGGGACGGTTCGATGAGTCAGGGAAAGACGGTCGGGGCCAATATGGCAGGTGAAGATAAGGTCTACCGGAACGTGAGCGTTTACACTGTGGACCATTTCGGTCTCAATATAATGTCGGTCGGAGACGCGGAGAGGAAAGACGACAGGGAGGTGTTCTTCCACCGCGAAGGAAAAGAGTACGTCCAGGTCAACGTGAAGGACGGACAGGTGGTCGGCGGAGTTATTGTAGGAAGAGCGGATCTTCTCGCGGAGCTGAAATCAGGGATAGAAGAAGGTAAAGCTCTGGAAGACGTAGAACTCTCGGTCGAACTCCAGAAGTGCGTGTGAGAACCTGTAACAGTTAAAAGGGAGTTTCGTGAAATGTGTTTTATGGACAGGAAAACCATTTCGGCACTGGTCGCGGTCATCGCAGTGCTGGCTGCGGTGGTGTTTCTCGGACAGGAAGGAAAGTTACCCGGAAAAGATGATGAGGTCCAGCCCATAGAGATCAACGAGTCAGAGAAAAGGCTACGGGATGATTCAACCGATTACAGCAAGGTGGTGATAGAGGACGGCGAGTTCAACCCCTCATCATTAACCATAAGCACCGGTGAGGATATCAACAAGGTTGTATGGACTAACCAGGACGGAGCCACACATTACTTGACGCTTGTAAGAGAGGACACGGTCTTCAGCCGCACCCTTCCAGCAGGAGAGAACTTTACCTGGAATCCCTACGATCCCGGAGAATACACGTTCTCGGCACCAAATATCAACGATACTGGCACGATAACTGTTGAGTAATCACTCCACCACCACTGTCCCTTCCCTGGAGAACTCTCCACCTGAGACCGCGTAGCTATAGGATCCAGGCTTGTTGAAGGTTATCTCGTACGACTGGTTGTACTCCAGTGAGGCCATCTTCCTGAAACCGATGAAATTGACGGTCACATCGTTATCGTGCAGGTTCCTGAGGTATACTGTGGTCTCGGACTGGATGTTCACCGTCTCCGGCTGCAAGGAGCTGTTATGGATCTCGATCTCGACCTCCGACCTGTTCTCGTCCACTACCTGAACCCTTGAACCGCCTATCTGGACAGGTCCACCTATCACCCCTCCTTTAATCGCCTGATCCTCTTTTTCTTCCGGCTCTTCAGGGGCGGGAAGCAGGAACAGTGAGGAGGCGATCAGCACTCCCAGGAGTACAACAACAAGTGACAATCGCCGGTCTTTCAACTTCTCTTTGATATTTTCCATATCTTTCCCACCTCAGTGCACGATTATACGTCCTCCACGGATCCTCTCAACGAGCTGACAACCGGAGTTCTGGAGAGTGTACCATTTTCCTTCTTTATCGGTTCCACCTGCTCCACAGTAGTATTCTCCCGAACTGGTGGACACGTAGTCGCATTCGTACCATTCCGTGAGCCAGGAGTACGGCTTGGAAGCTCCTCCCGGAACCTTGCACCAGTGGAGTTCCCCATCTTTGGTCAGATAGCTCCTGTCGTTGCTAGCCACACCTCCTGAAGAGACAGTCTCACCGTTCACACATGCGGAGTTTCCTCCCCCTGCGGCCTCCCAGATCTCGCTCCCCTCGTCCCCGCAGCACCGTGGATAACCCGCATCGTTGTAATCTGTC
>JALIDP010000015.1 GCA_022865215.1 Candidatus Nanohalarchaeota archaeon QJJ-7
ATCCCCCCATA
Organism: Candidatus Nanohalarchaeota archaeon QJJ-7; assembly: GCA_022865215.1. Classification (GTDB taxonomy): domain Archaea; phylum Nanohalarchaeota; class Nanosalinia; order Nanosalinales; family Nanohalalkaliarchaeaceae; genus JALIDP01. Next base: position 12 of record JALIDP010000015.1, read on the forward strand.
AGTTGCGGCGATTTCTTTAGCCGTCTTTCTGGCATCATCTTGTCTCTCGTCCAGCTCATCGACAATAGTTTCAACGGCTTCATCGACATCTATTTCGATACCAGAACCTGACATCCATCATCCACCTTATTGCTACTATCATAGAGTAAATTTTAAAACAATTTCTGTGCGAGCGCAACCTCTATAGACAGGATTCGAAAGTTCGAGGACAAGATAGAGAAGGGAAAAGGAGTGCTGGCAGCGTCCCCAGCCTCCCGGCTCTCGCCAGTACTACTGATGGGCGCTGGAGGACTTAACTTCCGGGTTCGGAATGGGACCGGGTGTTGCCCCTCCGCTTTGGCCGCCAGCACTCACAGAAACAAAGTTCAGCTTTATAAAGGCGTTCAAGGGTCAGAGCAGTCTCTTATATAGCCGCAGTTGTCACAGATGAGCTCGCAGTCGAAATCCCTCATCTCGAACCCGCAGATATCACATTTCATTGTGCACTGAGCGAAGCGAAGTGGAACCGTGATGAACTTTAAGTGGTAGGGACGCCTCTTAAGGATATAGCTGTTCGCCTGACTCTGTGTCGATCACCTTGATTACGTTTACAGGGCAGCTTTTAGCCGCGTCAAGTGCTTCTTCTTTCCTCTCCTCAGGTATCTCCTTCTCCCAGGTTCCATTTCCAGACTCCTCTCCTTCTTTCAGGTCTGCAAGGCCGTCCTCCACCAGCTCGAAATCTTCAGGATCGAGAGCCTCACAGGTACCTGCCCCGATACAGCCGGTGCGGTCGTAGACTATCTTCAGGGGCATGGAAGAGAACATTCAGGGATCTAGTTAAATGTTTCACTATCTCCTGAGATACATCTCCGCAACGATCCGGAGGATGTGGACGAAGACGCCCATGAAAGCGTTGTAGATCCCTATACCGTTCAGGAGGACCTTTTCCGGCGACTTTCGCGTCTCCCAGATCTCGTAGACAAGGAGAGTCAGGAACCCGAGCAGAGCGAGGATGAACGCTATCCCTGCCACAACCGGTGTGAATGTTCCAACGAACGCTGTCAGCAGGACTCCGAGGAACAGGTAGGTGGAGTATCGCCTGAAGGAGGAGAAGTCTCTCTTCGTTCCGTATACCAGTGCAGCGGCCGCAACTGCTATGATGCCGGTCACAAAAGCGGTGACCGCGAGTATCGGGATGAACAGGTTCGTCGGGGCGTATCCTAGCATCGCGGCACCGAAAGAACCGTAACCTATCTGTAGAAGAGCCACACCGATTGCGGCCATCCCAAGATTCTCATCTCTTATACCCCGCTCTGCCAGGTAAGTACCTCCTGAAAGGAGTATTCCGTAGATTATAACACCGATTATCAGGGTGCTGAACAGATGTAACACCCAGTCCGCTATCATAGTTGTTCCCATGATCCCCATCAGAGCTACGTTGAACAGTATCAGGGCTGTGCTGATCCCGATGCTTTTCCATTCGTTCCGCATAGTCCCGCCCCCCCGATTTGAACGGGGGGCCATCCGCTGGCTGTTGGTCAGCATCCGGCTGGGGAAGCATAGGCTTCCAGCTACAGGCGGACGCTCTGCCAGACTGAGCTAGGGCGGGTTACCTAGTAGAAGGACTCTCTCAAACATTTAAATGTTCCATATTCAGCTGAAATCTGCTCTGGCCGGGTGCGAATGTCTCTTCTTATCCTTACCCCGGGAATCATACTCTAGGTGGGCGGATGGGAGAGTGACCTCCTGTTCCACTTCTACCTGTGAAGATATAGTATAGGTCAGGATGCGTTCCTCTCCAGGTTCCAGGCTCTCTAGATCCCATTCAAGTTCCGTTGTTTCTCCGCCCTGCCGGATCTTTTCAGGCGCTGAGGCATCGAACTTCTCCACGAGAGAGCAGATAGACGGGATGAAATCCTTCACCACAACGTTCTCCAGCTTCTTCCTCGATCGGTTCTCCACCCTGAGATGCACGGAATGGGTGCCGTCCTTCCTGTAGACCCGTTTCACGATGTGCGGCTTCCTGTACTCTCTCAGTGCGAGGCCTATAGAACCTAGGACGAGGATCAGTAACAGGAGAGGAGCCCAGTAGTTCACTGTATAGGACACTGTCTTCATCTCGCCCGGTTCGATACCTGGAAGCTCCCAGGTGTAGACCTTCTCTCCTCCTTCTGCGAACCTTTCCCTCGAAGGTTCGGGATCGAACGTGGCGAAGTAGCCCATATAGAACGGGAGCGATTCTGAAACTTCTACAGTTCCCGAGGGCACGTTACCCTCGTTCTTTACAGTCACGCTACCTTCTGAAATGAGCAGATTAGAACTCCGGTCTCTCTCCTTCACTATCTTCTCTGTCTCCTCTATACGGATATTGGCAGTCTTCTGAGACTGTACCTCTCCATCTATACTCTCCACCCTCGCAACGATCGATTTGACCCCGCTTAAATGCTTCCCTAGACTGAAACTCGTCTCCAGGGTCGAGATGCCTGACGACAGGAGCGGGGAGACAGTCACGGTCTGAGTTTCATCCCCTAGTGTAAACACTCCCTGATACTCGTTCGCGCTCAGTTCTCTCTGAAGCACGTTCTTCAGGGTCAAGGTAACGTTAACATCCGAACCGGGTTCGTAAGAGGCGCTATCGGTCTTCATATCGGTTATCATGATATCACTGTCTCGAACGATAGTATACGAGGGCCTCTTTGTAACTTCCATAGTGTCAGAAGATACCTTGACTAGAACTCCGATGTTCCCCGCCACAGCGGCGCTATCCGGATACGCGTACAGGACAGCATGCTTGGTTTCACCTGGCCCTATAGTCAGAGCGTAGTCGGTCAGGAAATACCAACCCGGCTTGGCTGCGTTATAGTTCACTTCGAAAGTGGCTGCCTCCTCTCCATGGTTCGTCACGGAGATATTCATCTCGGCAGAGTCTCCCTCTGCAGGACTCACTCTCGGGTTTTCGATGTCCACATCCGCCGAGAAGGTCTGGGCTGATACGGCAGCGGAGAGAAACGTCAGGAGAGCGAGAAGCACGATACCTCTTTTCGCGGCAGGCATGAAGGATATTTAGGAACCTGTTTATATAAATCTAAACTGGGTCTCTTTCACGGAAGGCGGGGTGGTGTACCCGGCTCCTCGAGAGAGGTGGTGGGAAAGGAAAATCTTTGATTTTCCGTATCACCCCAGAACACAAGCGGCGGGGTGGTGTAGTCTGGTAACATCGGGGCTTTGGGTGCTCCGGCCCCCGGTTCAAATCCGGGCCCTGCCAATAATCTATTTTCTCTCTATATCGAACAGGATAGGGCGGTGGTCAGAGAAATGGTTACCGAGTTTTTCCAAACCTTGTATTTCGAGTTTTTCAGAGCTCGCTACCAGATCAAGTCGCTGGCTGGGGTCCTTCGCCGGGAAGGTCTTACCAGGAGAATGAACCTCTGTGCCGAACGTTTCTTCGAGGTGATCGATCTCTTTCTTTCCTTTGTGGAAGTTTAAATCTCCTGCTAGTACGAATCCAGCACGTTTCACAGCAATCTGTCTTATCTGTTCTAGCTGTTTTCTCCTTATCCATCCCCCGAAAGTGGAGAGATGAACCGAGAAAATACTGAAGTCTTCCAGTTTAATCTCCTGGACCAGGTTTTTACGACCAATCCCGAGAGAATGGTTCTCAACCCTTCCTCTCTTGAAGAAAACTGCATTACCTAGATGCCTGAAGATCGGTACTCCAGGGAAAAACGTTCCCCTATATTTGGTGTGAAAATCATAGATATATTTCTGTGGAAGCTCTTTCGAGAGATACTGATGCTGCCCTTCTGTTGAAGTCCGTATCGAACCTCCATCGACTTCCTGCAAAAGTATGAACTCCGGGTCCTCCGACTCAACTAGCTCTACGAAATCCTGGAGATTATCTTTTTCATCTCTCGAACCTGTAATACTCTTCCCGGGATTTTTGAGGTAATCGAGATGTGTCCCCTCATAATTCAGAAAGTAGCCGACGTTGAAAGATAATACCTTCACTGTCCTCTATTGTAAAAACTGGCCAAATTTAAGTTTCACGGCCTCTGTTATCAACCCCTGTAGTTTCCTTCTCCCTGGTCCTCCCTTCCCGTAAGCGTTATCCATCTATCCTGGCTCCCGACCAGGTTATCATCGTCATAGAAACTGTTGTAGAACCGTTGGCTGTAACTGTTCCCTGACCAGCCCCAGTTCCACCAGGAGTTCCTGCCCTCCAGGCGGACGGACAGTTCGGTGTGGGTGCTGTCTGAAGCTTCATAACTCACGAAAGCTTCTGTAGTCGCACACCCTGTCTCCCTCGGTGACCGGCACTCTGTGCTGCTCTCCGACCTGAGGTGCGGCTCGTCCTCAAGGCCGTTCCGCGTGTCGAGCGACCTGTTGTATTTCGCCTTGATTACCAGGTCATAGGACGTGTAACCACCGTCTCCACTGATGTTTCTCTCAACTATCTCGACATCTCCCGTAACGTTCTCCATCTCTTCAGGGTCTCTCGAGGAGCTGAACCGTTCCTCACGGGTTTCAGGCTCGAACCGCCCCATCTCCAGCCTCAACATCTCTCCCCGGGAGGTCTCCACAATCGAGAGCGAAGCGTTCATATCGTTCAATATAGATACGTTCGAGACGTTCCCCCGTACGGCGGACTGGAACCGTCCGTCTTCCGGGTAAGGAACGATCAGTTCTGTATCGTTCAATGTACCGTTAGGCTGGAACTCCAACCGGTACTCCACTTCATGCGAGAAAGAATCGGCTTCGGGCTCTCCTCCACCTATAAAGACAGAGAAAGCAAAAACCAGTCCCAGAGCTATAACCGCGAGTGCAACGAATCCCGCGACTATAAGACCCACGAATTTAGTTACTTTCCTCATAAGTGAACACTATCAACGTTCTCTCTAGGCGTGTAAACCCTGATCTCTTCCATCTCCTCAAGGGCTCTCCGCAGCGCTTCAGGAAGTGGAGAGACCTCATCCAGTGACCCTGGACCTTCCCGGGTGACCAGGGGGACCTCGTACGGATCGGAACCGTCCATCTCGATGGAATCAACCAGTACCTCTTCACGTGGCAGGCCTGTGCTATCCATCACTTCTTCCCGCAATTCATCGGTCTCCCTGCCAGGATCCAGTCGCGCCGCGACCTTGTAAAGCTGGCGGTCCTCGATCTTCTCCACCATCCTCCTGGACGCTTCAACACTTTTCATCAGGTGCATCAACTGAGAATCATCCATCGCCGCCATCTCGTCAGGATCCATATCCTGCTCTTCCTCGAAACGCCTGTAGGCCTCGAGGAACATCTGCTCCGCGATCCGAGATGTTCGGTGCATGTAAACCGTCGGCATCATGAGGTACCGCGCCGTCAGTAATGATTCGATCGCGTTCACGTACTTCGCACTGAATGCCAGGCCTTCATCAAGTCTCGCCGCCCTGATTATCGTCTCCTCATCGATCGTGCCGTAAGCAACCCCGGTGTAATGTGCATCCCTCACCAGATAGTCCATCCTGTCAACGTCTATATGCCCTGCGATGACACTGCCGAGCCTCCCTTCTCCACCTATCAGCTGGCAGATCTTCTCAGGATCTATCCCTTCCTCTTCCAGCAAATCCGAGATCCTGGAATCCCTCACTTTCTCCTTCGAGAACTGCTCGTGACTCGTCCCGTTCTCGTGGAATATCCTGTCGGAAACATGGGAAAAGGGTCCGTGCCCCACATCGTGCAGAAGCCCTGCAAGACGCAGCTCCTGTGCCTCTTTCTCTCCAAGTCCGAGAGATTCAGCGAACTGAGAGGCGAGCGCGAACGCACCGAGAGAGTGCTCGAAACGGGAATGCGTGGCGGAAGGATAGACCAGGCTCGAGAGCCCTAACTGCTTCACCCTTCTCAACCTCTGCATCTCCGGAGTGTCCAGCACGTCCTCCTCCACATCGTTCAGCTCGATGTAGCCGTGTATAGGGTCCTGTACCTGCATCGTTTTCACGCGAGGTCTTTCACAGTTTTTAGAGGATAACCTCCCTCGTTTACGTGCCTTTGAAGCGCTTCTATTATGTACGGTGCACGAAGCTCCAGCCCTCTTATCTCCTCCAGGCTGAACCATCCGTACTCCACAACTGACTCCTCCTCTGGAACTTCTGGTTCCGGGCTCTCAACAGCTGAACGGAACGCGAAGTTAGCAACCATCGAATCGGTCGTGTCCGCTCCATCGATGAAAACCCCGAGCAACCTCTGCGGCTCCACGTCCAGTCCGGCCTCCTCCCTGGCTTCACGTTCCGCGGTCTGGACCGGGTTCTCGTTATCCTCCATCGTACCAGCGGGAAGGTTCCAAATCCCTTTCACAGCCTCCTTACCCTCTTTGACCAGGAGAAATTCGCCGTCCTTCTCTATAACATTAGAACCCACAACGAGGTGCTTCTCTGTCATTGGAATCTCTCCACGTGTTCCACAATCCTGTCCGCGAAGTCCTCGAACCGCTCCTGGTAATCTTCATCGACCAGGTCTCCGTCAGGATCAAAGATATCGCTGACATGGGATACAGGAAGAGAAGGTCCGGGATGCCCTCCAAGAGTCAGTGCAAGGTTTTCCAGATCTTTCTGCACTCTCACACCTCCGAAACCTCCACCGGAGACGGTGACGAACGAGAACGGCTTGTCATCGTATTCTGGATAGAGATAGTCCAGAAGGTTCTTTAACGCGCCAGGAAAAGTGTGGTTATACTCAGGCGATACGAGGACCAGTCCATCGGCCTCTTCCACTCTCTGCCCGAACTGTTCGATATCTTCGGGTGGTTCACCGGGGTCTGTGTACCTCCGGGTCTTGAGCAGAGGAATCTCTTTCTCCTTCATATCGAAAATCTCTGCCTCGTGGCCTTTCTTTTCAAGCACGTCCAAAAGTTGGCGGGCGGCGTGGATCGATTTACGATCGTTTCTAACAGTTCCTTCTATGATCAGGAATCTCATATCTTCTCCCATTGCGATACCTTTATTATGCGGGTCGAGCTTCTTAACATCCATGGAGTTCATACAGGAGCCGGAGTTCGAGCGTTTCCAGATCTTGGATGAAAACGGAGAGATTACTAACGAAGAAGAAATGCCAGACCTCTCCAACGAAGAACTCCTGGAAATGTACCGGTACATGGTTCTCGCGAAGGAAGCAGATGACAAGTCACTCACCCTGCAGCGGCAGGGGAGGATGGGTACCTACGCTTCTCTGAGGGGACAGGAAGCAGCGCAGGTCGGTAGCGCCTATGCTTTACAGGAAGGGGACTGGATGTTCCCCTCTTTCCGGGAAACAGCTGTCTGGCCGGTGAGAGACCTTCCGCTGAAAGACCTGATGGTATACTGGATGGGGGACGAGAGGGGAATGGAGATCCCGGAAGAGAACAACGATTTCACAGTATCCGTACCTGTCGGATCCCAGGTACTTCACGCCACCGGGAGCGCTTGGGCTTCCAAGAAACTGGGAGAGGATTCCGCTTCCCTGGTATACTTCGGTGACGGTGCGACGAGCGAGGGAGACTTCCACGAGGGACTGAACTTTGCAGGGACCTTCGACCTTCCCGTGGTGTACCTCTGCCAGAACAACCAGTACGCGATCTCGATGCGGAGGGAGGAGCAGACCGCGGCCTCGAGCCTCGCACAGAAAGCCACTGCTTACGGTTTCGAGGGGATTCAGGTGGACGGTAACGACGTTCTCGCGATGTATAAAGCAACTGAGAAGGCGCTGGAGAAAGCGAGGGACAACGAACCCGTTCTGGTGGAGGCGTACACGTACCGGCTTGAGAACCACACAACTGCTGACGATGCATCGAGGTACAGGGACGAGGAGGAGGTCGAGGAATGGAAGAAGAAGGACCCGATAGACCGGTTCCAGAAGTTCCTGAAGGAGGAAGGAGTTCTGGATAACGAAAAGATAGAGGAGATCCAGGAAGAGATGGAGGAAAGGGTGGAGAAGGCGGTCGAGGAGGCAGAGGCTATCGAGGACCCTGAACTTGAGGACATGTTCGACTACATGTACGAGGAGAAAACTCCGCGTTTGCACGCGCAGCTGGAGAGGCTGAAGGAGTTCGAGGGAGGTGATGAACAGTGACAGAGATGAACCTTGTCGAGGCCGTGAGGAGCGCGATGGACACCGAGATGGAGAGGGATGAAAAAGTGCTGGTGATGGGAGAGGACGTTGGAGAAGACGGAGGAGTTTTCAGGGCTACGGACGGTCTAATGGAGGATTACGGGGAGGAACGAGTGATAGACACTCCACTTTCCGAGTCAGGTATCGTCGGTACAGCGTTCGGGCTCGCAGTCCGAGGTTTCAGGCCGGTCGCGGAGATCCAGTTCATGGGGTTCACCTACCCCGCGTTCGACCAGATCACATCCCACGTCTCCAGGATACGGAACCGGTCAAGAGGCAGTTACACCGCTCCGATGGTGGTACGTGCGCCTTACGGAGGAGGGATCCACGCACCTGAACACCACTCCGAGTCAACTGAAGCTCTCTACGCGCACATCCCTGGATTGAAGGTGGCGATACCTTCCAACCCTTCCGATGCGAAGGGACTTCTCAGCAGCGCGATCCGGGATCCTGATCCTGTGATGTTCTGGGAGCCGAAGAAGATCTATCGTGCGTTCGAGGAGGAGGTTCCAGAAGGGGAGCATACAGTTCCTCTTGGAGAGGCGGAAGTGGTTGAGGAAGGGGAAGATATCACCGTCATCAGCTGGGGAGCGATGGTCCGGCCCGTGAAGAAGGCTGCGGAGGAAGCAGACGCGTCCGTGGAGGTCGTGGACTTGCGGAGCATCACACCACTCGACATGGACACGATCAGCGGATCCGTGCAGGAGACCGGTAAGCTGGTCATCGTGCACGAGGCGCCGAAGACTTCTGGTTTCGGGGCGGAGGTCTCCGCGACCATAGCCGAGAATACCGATGACCTGTTCTCTCTGGAGGCGCCTATCAAGCGGGTGACAGGCTTCGACACGGTCTTCCCTCTCTACAAGAGGGAGGAGGAGTACCTTCCCGGCGTGAAGCGTATAAAGGATGCGGTGGAAGAGGTTAACAGTTTCTGAGGTGATACAATGGAGTTCAAGAACGCGAAAGGCATGGCGATACCCTCCATCGGGCTCGGAACGTGGCAGCTGAAAGGGAACGAATGTGAGAAGGCGGTCGCTAACGCGCTCGAGATGGGTTACAGACATATCGATACCGCGGAGATGTACGAGAACGAAGAGCGCGTCGGTAACGGTATCACGAACGCGGATGTCGACAGGGAGGACATCTTCCTCACCACCAAGGTCTGGAGGACCAACCTGGAACCGGATTCGGTGAGGAAAGCATTAGAAGGAAGCCTGGAGAAACTTGAAACGGATTACGTCGACCTGTTGCTGATCCACTGGCCGAACGAGAACATGCCGGTGAAAAAGACACTGGACGCGATGCATGAACTGGTGGATGAAGGGAGAGTAAGGAACATAGGTGTCAGCAACTTTACTACAGAGCTTCTGGACGAGGCGCTGGACGCGGATGAAGAGATAAAGGCCAACCAGGTAGAGAAGCACATCCACCACCAGCAGGGACAGATGACGGAATACTGCCAGGAGAACGATCTGGTGCTGACCGCGTACAGCCCCCTGGCCCGTGGAAGAGCTTCTGAAGAGGTCCTGATGGAGGAGATAGGGGAAAATCACGGGAAGACCGCGGTTCAGGTGGCCCTCCGCTGGCTGGTGCAGCAGGAGAACGTGGTTGCTATCCCTAAAGCCGCTCCGGAAGACTACCAGCGCGAGAACCTGGACGTGTTCGACTTCGAACTTTCTGAAGAAGATATGGAGCAGATAGAAGATCTGGAAAAGAACAAGAGGTACGTGGACCCTGGCTTCGCACCTTGGTAAGAGAACTGTTTCGGTTATCCTTTTAGTGGTAAAACCTGTGGTTTACCTCAGTTTTAAATTGTGTCCAACCAACGAATCTACATGCCCCGAGAAGAAGTCGCATCCTTCAGCATCGAGAAGCTCCAGGTGCTTGATGAAGAAGGCGAGCTGGACGAGGAACTCGCACCCGATCTCTCTGAAGACGAACTTCTCGAGATGTACAGAACTATGAAGCGTTCCAGGAGGCTGGACGAGAAGGCTATCTCGCTGCAGAGAAGAGGGGAGATAGGGACCTACGCCCCTGCGATAGGTCAGGAGGCCGCGCAGGTAGGGTCCGCGTATGCGTTGGAACAGGACGACTGGATGGTTCCCTCTTTCCGGGAACAGCCTGCTTACCTTACACGGGGGGTGCCGATGCACGTGCTTATATGGTACGCGATGGGGATGGAGGAGTCAGGTGAATCAGACGATACGAATATGCCTCCCTCGATCCCGGTCGGTTCGCAGACTTTGCACGCGGCAGGTATCGGCTGGTCTCAGGAGATCAAAGGTGACGAGTCCGCTTCCCTGGTATACTTCGGTGACGGTGCGACGAGCGAGGGAGACTTCCACGAGGCGATGAATTTCGCAGGGGTCTTCGACGCCCACACCGTCTTCATATGCCAGAACAATCAATATGCGATCTCGGTCCCGAGAGAGCAGCAGACCAAGGCAGAGACACTGGCTCAGAAGGCTATCGGGCAGGGGATCGATACTGTGCAGGTGGACGGGAACGACATATTCGCAGTTTACAAAGCGACGGAGGAGGCGCTGGAGAAGGCAAGGGACGGAGATCCCCAGATGGTGGAAGCAGTGACCTACAGGCAGTCCCTTCACACGACCTCTGACGATCCCAAGGTGTACAGGGACGAGGAGGAGGTCGAGGAATGGAAGGAGAAGGATCCTATCGACAGGCTTGAGATTCACCTGAAGGAGGAAGGAGTGCTGGACGAGGAGAAGATAGATGAGATGGAAGAAGAGATCGAGGATGAAGTGGAGGAACAGGTCGAGAAGGCGAGGGAAGTGGAAGATGCAGTGGATGCTGAGGACATGTTCGAGCATGTCTATTCAGAGATGCCGCCGTACCTTCAGGAACAGCTGGAAGAGTTCAGGGAGGTGAAAGGATGAGCGAGATGAACCTGGTCGAGGCTGTCCGGAACGGTCTCCACGTCGAGATGGGCCGGGACGAGGACGTTATAGTATACGGCGAGGACGTGGGAGTCGATGGAGGAGTATTCAGGGCAACGAAAGGTCTTATCGATGATTATCCTGACCAGGTTTACGACTCTCCGCTGGCGGAATCGGGTATAATCGGAACTGCGGTCGGGATGTCCGCTTATGGTCTGAAACCGGTACCAGAGATCCAGTTCTCAGGCTTTGTGTACCAGGGTTTCCATCAATTGAAGCAGCACCTGACCCGTTTACGGTCCCGATCAAGGAGCGCCTACAGCTGCCAGGCGACTATCCGGACTCCTTACGGCGGAGGTATACAGGCTTTAGAGCACCACTCGGAATCGTTCGAGGCCGGTTACGCACACGTTCCAGGACTGAAGGTGGTTATCCCTTCCAACCCCGCGGACACGAAAGGACTCCTCGCCTCCTCGATCCGCGATCCTGACCCTGTTCTGTTCATGGAACCGAAGCAGATCTACCGCGCTTTCAGTGAGGAGGTACCGGAAGGAGAACATACAGTTCCACTGGGAGAGGCAGAAGTGGTTGAGGACGGAGAGGACGTGACAGTCATTTCATGGGGAGCGATGCTGAGAGACGTGAAAGGAGCTGTTAAAGGCATGGACGTGGACGCAGAGGTCATCGACCTGAGGACTATCTCCCCTCTGGATACGGAGACGATCATCGACTCGGTGAAGAGGACCGGGAAAGCGGTAATAGTGCAGGAGGCTCCGCGGACCGGAGGGATGTCCTCCGAGATCACCGCAAGGATAAACGATGAAGCGCTTTTACACCTGGAGGCGCCGGTCCAGAGGGTCACTGGCTACGATGTTCCCTACCCGATGCTGGCGCGTGAGGACGCGTACATGCCGGGAGAGAAACGTATAAGGAAGGGTATAGAAGACGCGGTGAACTTCTGATGAGAGAGTTCGAGTTCCCAGACGTTGGTGAAGGAGTCACAGAGGGGACGCTTATAGAATGGATGGTGGACTCAGGGGACGAGGTGGAGGAGGACGAGTCTCTGGCAGAGGTGGAGACGGATAAAGCGGTTGTGGAGGTTCCTTCCCCTACTGACGGAACTATACAGGAACTGAAGGCGGAGGAAGGCGAAACTATCAAGGTAGGTGAAGTTATCGTTGTTCTGGCTGAAGACGGCGATGAATCAGGAGAAACAGGGAAAAGGGAAAGCAAGGATGATGGATCTGAGGGGGAACCTGAAGAGAGCGGAAGCACCTCTGTGGTGGGAGAACTGGAAGAGGAAGGTGATGAAGAAGAACCGGCTGAAGATAAGACCTCTGGAAAGGTCCTAGCCTCTCCCTCCACTCGGAGACTCGCAAGGGAGAAGGATGTGGAGATATCTACTGTAGAGGGGAGCGGTCCGGGAGGGAGGATCACGCGGGAAGACGTGGTAAAGGCGGCAGAAGGCGGAGAGTCAGAAGAAGTTGGAGAGGAGAGCGGAGGAGGAAAGGTTCTGGCCACTCCCGCGGTGAGGCACCTGGCGGAGGAGGAAGGGGTCGATATCTCAGGTATAGAAGGCTCAGGGCCTGGAGGTCGGGTGACAGAGGAGGACGTGAAAGAAGCGGCAGAAGAAGGTGTAGAGAGGGAGGAGGCAGTAACGGACGAGAAAGAGGTTGAAACGTTCGGCTCTTCAGGGCAGAGGTTCGCACCGGAAGATCGCGACTTCGAGAAATGGGGAGATGTAGAGCGGGAGGAGGTTTCAGGGACGAGACGTTCGATAGCGAAACAGATGGAACGGTCGAAGTACACCGCCCCGCACGTGACCGCAACCGATGACGCTGATGTGACCGAGCTGGTCAGTGTGCGGGAGAAGGAGAAAGAGAATGCGGAGGAGGAAGGGGTGAAGCTGACTTTCCTGCCGTTCGTGGCGAAAGCAGTTATCTCCGCGCTGAGGGACTATCCCCGTCTCAACGCGTCCCTGGACGAGAGGACAGGTGAGTTGGTATTGAAGGACTATTACAACATCGGTATAGCGGTGGCTACTGACGACGGTCTGCTCGTACCGAACGTGAAGAACGCAGACCAGAAGAGCATCCTGGAGATCGCGGAAGAGATCAACGACCTGGCGGGGAGGGCCAGAGAGCGGGAACTCGATCTGGAGGAGATGCAGGGCGGGACGTTCACAATCTCCAACTGGGGCTCTATAGGGGGTAAATACGGCAGCCCGATAATCAACTATCCCGAGGTCGGGATCCTGGGGACAGGGGTTATAGAAGAGAAACCGGTCGCTGTGGACGGACAAGTGGTTGTGAGGAACGTCATGCCTCTCTCGATGACCTTCGACCACCGAGTTGTTGATGGCGCTTACGCGGCCCAGTTCATGAACGAACTGGTCACACATCTCGAGGACCCGGACCTGCTGATGATGGACTGACGTGGTTTAGATGGTAGTTCGAAAATCGAAAATTTTCGTCTCCTGCAAATCCTTCCCAGAGGTGACAGGATGGTAGTAGGAGAGATATCTGAAGGTGCAGAAGTCCTGGTCATAGGGGCAGGTCCTGCAGGGTATCTTGCAGCTATACGTGCGGCGCAGCTCGGGAAGGACGTCACGCTTGTAGAGAAGCGGGAAAATCTCGGAGGTGTCTGCCTCAATGACGGGTGCATCCCCTCCAAGGCTCTTATCCATGCATCGGAACTTTTCCACGAAGCAGGTCATTCTGAAGATATCGGTGTTCATGCATCTCCAGACCTCGATGTCGACTCGCTACAGGAGTGGCGGGAGGAAGTGGTGGACAAGCTGACCTCTGGTGTGGAGATGCTGGAGGAGCGGTTCGGTGTGGAGGTCGTGACCGGCGAGGCCAGGTTCGAGTCCGATGGGAAGGTGAAGATCAGCGGGGAAGAGAGCACTACTGTCGAGTTCGAGGACTGCATCATAGCCACCGGTTCCTCGGTCATCGAAGTGCCAGGTATCGAGATAGACAGGGAAACTGTGATAACCTCCAAGGAGGCGCTACAGCTTGATGAGGTACCGGAACGGTTCGTGGTTATCGGAGGGGGTTACATAGGGATGGAGCTCGGGACGGTTTACCATAAATTCGGTTCTGAGGTTACCGTACTTGAGGCAGGAGACAGGATACTTCAGGGTTTCCCGCAGGAACTTGTCGAACCTGTCAAGAAACGGGCAGAGGAGCTCGGTATGGATATCGTTACAGGTACGGCAGCAGACGAGGTCTCAGTGGCGGAGGGTACAGCAACAGTGACTGCAGGTGGAGAGGAGTTTGAAGCAGAGAAAGTTCTCGTTTCGGTAGGTAGAACTCCCAACACAGAAGGGCTCGGACTGGATCAGACAGGTGTTCAGACGGACGAGAAGGGGTTCATAGCGACCGATGAGCAGCTCGAGACAGACACGGGCGGTATATACGCGATAGGGGACGTGACAGGCGAGCCGATGCTCGCACATAAAGGATACCAGGACGGGAAGGTCGCGGCTGAGGCGGTCGCGGGCGAGGAGTCCGCAGCTGAATTCGAGGTTCCCGCGGTGGTGTATACAGATCCAGAGATCGCGACCGTCGGGATGACTGAAAAGGAAGCGGAGGAGCAAGGTTTAGATATAATGACCGGCAAGTTCTCGTTCAGTGCTTCTGGAAGGGCTGCAACGCTGAACGACCAGGATGGGTTCGTGAAGGTGGTTGCGGAGGAGGACTCAGAAGCGCTTCTGGGAGTGCAGATAGTGGGACCGAACGCGTCGGAGATGATACCTGAGGCGACTCTCGCCATCGAGATGGGTGCTCTCGTACCAGATATCTCGATGACCGTGCATCCGCATCCAACGCTCTCGGAGGCGTTCAAGGAGGCTGTGGAAGACGCGGTCGGGGAAGCCATCCACAAGTACAACCCCGGGAGAGAAAGATGAATTCACGTCGTGTGGAGTTCAGGAATTCTCGAGAGATGACTCTGGCCGGGATCAAGACTTATCCTGGAGACGTGGAGCATGACGATCCATCAGACCAGAGACCAGCAGTGATCCTCGCTCACTCTTTCACAGGTTACAAAGAGGTACCGCACCTGAAATCACTGGCTGATGAAGTTGCGAAGAGGGGTATGGTCGCGCTCCGGTTCGACTTCTCGGACTGTATCGGGGAGTCTGACGGCTCGTGTGAAAAGATGCGGCTCACCAACCAGGTCGACGACCTGAAGAACGCGGTCACGTTCCTCGAGGCGATGGGGGAGGTGGACGAGGAGAGGATCGGGGTTGCAGGCCACTCTCTCGGGGGTATGACCTCTATACTTGTAGCCTCGGAGGACGACCGTTTGAGAGCTTTAACTCCGATATCAGCACCTACGAACCATGAGGGCGAGAAGCTTTTCCAGGGCAAGGAAATCGAGAGGTGGGAGGAGATGGGTCACACGCACTTTCCAAGTGCGAAGCGGGGAGAGGTCAAGATCGGGTGGGGGTTCTACGAGGATCTACAGAAGTACGATACAATGGAGGTCATCGGTGATATCGATGCACCGGTAAGGTTCGTGCACGGGTCAGAGGACGACATCGTCCCTGTAGAAGAGTCGAGGAGGATATACGAAGCAGCGCCAGAACCAAAGGACTTGAAAGTTATCGATGGCGCCGACCACCTGTTCAAACGGGAGGAGCACCAGTCAGGGATGGTGGATACGGTGGCGGGATGGATGGAAAAGAACCTCTAATATCCAGAACCGGGATCTCCTGATTCTTCCGCCCTCTCCCGGTACTTCTCGAGAACTGTCTCGAGCGAGGATGACAGGTCTATCCCGAGCTCGTCCGCGAGTCCGAGGAGAGAGAAGTAGATGTCACCGACCTCTTCCTCCATCTCCTCAGGAAAATCAACTTCTTCATCTCCGTAATCTGAAGCCTTCAGGAGCTCTTTGGATACCTCTCCGAGCTCGCTCTGAAGGTCGTGGACCCATACGGAGGCTCCGCTCTGGAGACTGTTCTCCATGATAAAATTCCTGGCCTTCTCCTGGTCTTCCATGTTGGATCCTATCTCGAGCCAGCTTTTTACAAAGTCCGGATCCGGTCCGGGGTAGGGATGTTTAAATCCACGTTCACAATAGAGGGGATATGAAAAGACCCGTCATCGGGCTCGCCGGGATAGTGGTCGGCAGTACACTAGCAATCCCTTCCACACTTATCTCAAAGACTTTCAGCGGTGCAGAAGCTGTAGGCTCTAATATCCTGATACAGGCCGCTCAGGTTATGGGGCTACTGATATTGATAGGAGTCCCTCTCCTCTACTGGATTATTCTACCGTTAGTCGAGCGCAGGCAGAGGAAAAATAACAAAATTAACGACATATAACGTGTTTATAAATTTCTTCCGGTAATTATTTGACGGTAATACAGCCATTTTTAAAGGTGGTCACATTACCTGAAGGTATTGGAATATGGTCCTATCCACTGATACGATGGATAACGAAGAAGGCTATGATTCAAAGCCGCCTGCTTTCTTAGATATAGACGGGGTCGTAAATCAGGGAATCCCGTTAGGTATCAGATTCTCGCAGTACCTGGACGAACAAAGCTATGAAGAGAATACAGGGAGAGAGATCGATATCTCCTTCGGCAAAGACGGGATAGAGGTCAGAGACAACGAGGGAGAAAACTATGCATGGGAGGAAGTGAGAGACGATCTAAAAGGAAAAAGCGATTTCGACCCAGATTCTCTGGAAGAGATCTATGGTATCTGGAGCAGTTTACAGCAGGATACAGGAGAGACCAGTCCTTACTCCGAAGCGGTAGAAGAGATAACAGGTCACTGGATGATGGGTATCGTTGGACGTCAAAAAGAGGATATAGAAAGACGGGGGGAAGAGTTTATAGAAGATATCTCCGTTGACATCCCGCGACCGTTCAACAACATCATAGGTATGCTCCAGCGCGACTACAAAGTCATCCCCGCAACCACTAACCCCCAGGAGATAACTGAGCCTCTGGCAGATATTATGGGTGTAGAGGAAAGTTACGGTACGATGGTAGCCGATAGAGACGGGAAGTACGTCCCGTCCTTCGAGAGGAACATGGGAGAAGGAAAAGACGCTATACTTACAGATATCCCCTATTACGACCATCCCCAGGCACTTGTTATAGGCGACATGCCCACAGAATACCCTCTATACGCCAATATCCAGAACGTGTTCCATATCACCGGAGATGATGAGGAAATCACAGAGGAGCAGCTCAGGGCGGAGATAGAAGAGTATGCACAAACGGAGGAGAACTCGCTCCCAAATATCAGTAACTTTGTAAAAAGGATATCAGGCAATAAACCGGAGAAGAACGTCTTCCTGCTTGAGGATTTCGATACACTGGGAAGCGCTCTCCAGTCGGACAAGACAAACGAGATACATGAAGCTTTGGGTATAAACTAGGGAGGGAACTGAGATGTCAGACGAAATATCCTTCGAAGATATCTATACGGGAGAAGACCTTAACGTGGAGGGAGTTCTCCACAGGGAGGCTGACAGTGGCTGGAGTCCCACCCTGGATATAGACTGGAGTCAGACAGTAGACCTATCCGAAGAGAAGAAGTCCGCGCTAGCCGATGCCGCGACACAGTTCCATTACAGCAACTCCTCCCACCTTATCCTCTGCGGCCGTTTACTGGAGACCGCGGAGAGCATGGAACTGAAGAAGCTGAGTCTTTACCTCGCTTTCTCCAAGATGAGGAACGTGGATGTCTTCGGCCGCTACCTGGGCAAGGTCTCTTCGGATACAGAGATAGCTCCCCATACCAAGGAGTTCCTGAGCGAGATGTCTGGGGAAGAGAACCTCGTTAACCTGTTGCTCGGTATGGGAGTACTCGGAGGGACTGTCGGTTACGGCGTCCTCGATTATCTGAGGGAGTCCGGCGACCCTCTATTCCGGGAGATTTCAGATAGAGTTATAGAAAAGAAAAAGACGAACGAAGAGATGCTGGTGCGTCACCTGAATGATTTCCAGGACTCAGGAGGTAGTGACGCGGAGGACTCGATAACCGAACACGCACTTTTCTACCGGGACAGAGCGGAGAAGATCGTACTATTCCACGGCGATCTGCTCACCACACTGGGATTCGACCCGGAAGAGGTCGCAGATAACGTGGTGAAGGCGACAGACGAGTTCTACGAGAAGATCGGACTGGACCCGGAAGAACTCGGTTAGGAGGCTTTTCCCGAGTAGAAAGCACCTCCTGTCCACCCAAAATATTATCCTCGTGCAGGAGATCGCCCGCTCTATCTTTTGTCCACATAGGACGGTCTTGTTCGGATCACCTCTCTTCCGTATCATGACAGGATTCTCCGTTCTCGTATGCTGACTGAGAAGTGCCTCCTTTCCACATAAATGATTCTACACTAGCGCGGTCCCTCCTCACTATCGTAATTTCTTCCAGTGTTCCAGTATGTCTGGAAAGTGATGCTTCCCGGTCTCTGGCTGTTCCCGATGTGTCGCTGACACCGCCATCTCCAAGCTGTAAATTTAAAGCGGTCACATACTACCTCTCACGGTTTTTAAGCTTTACCACACATTCGTTTAGCATGAGTGACGACAAGATAGAATCCTCTTTCCTCATGTTGAAGCCGGACGCACTCGAACGGGACCTTTTCAACGAAGTGCTCTCCTATTTCCGGGACTCCGACCTCCGTATCCCGGCGATGACCCGTGAACAGGTCGATGAGGAGACGGTAGAAGAACACTACAGTCACGTCCCGGATGAAATACTGGAAGGACTCCACGACTACTTCGACGGAGAGGAGGTCGTTATCGCGGTCGTTTACGGCGAGAACGCGATCGAGCGGACGCGGGAGATTGCGGGATCAGACTGGAAACCGGAGCAGAACCCGTACGGCACGATCCGCGGCGACATTCACAATCCTAACAGCCCACTATACTGGGAGAACGGTATCGCAGAGGAAGACCAGGATCTGTGGGAGCGGCGCTACCATTCCGAAAAGACGCTTGAAGGCGAACCGACCTACACCCTCGTTCACACCGCCGATCCGGAGGAGGATCTGCCGCAGGAGGTCGCGAAAAAAGAAGCCGCACGGTTCTTCGGCGAGGAAATCACCAACTATATGGCCTGATCCGTTTCTGATCCCTGTTTTCCTTAAACCACGGCTAGTGTCGGCCTCTTTCACTATTATCATCTCCTGTTCCAATGTCTCTGCCTCCCGATTATTCATGACACCCCCATCTCCAGGAACTGCACGTTAAGAATCCGCTTCACATAGTCCGGCTGCCCCATTTCTTCGTCATACATCATTCGGTAGAACTTCTTCAAGGCCACCTCCCACTCCCGGATCGTCCACTCGCTACATTGAGGCCCCTGAATCCGTCCCACGGCACTCCGGAGGTCGTCCGTCTCAGCCTCATCTGCTGTGAACTCGGTGAACGGTTCACCAGTTTTGTTTGAACTGGTGAGAATTGTCTTGAAGAGGTAGATATACTTGTACCTTCGGCCGCTCCGACATAATGACTTTCAGGACGTATCAGATAGCCATTCACAGGGGTTGATAACAGAGTATGCTCTTTTCTACCGGGACAGAGCGGAGAAGATCGTACTATTCCACAGCGATCTGCTCACCACCTTGGGATTCGACCCGGAAGACACTCTTGTTCACGAAATCACCCGATCCATATGGAGAAAATTCCATTATTAGGGCATATAGAGGCAGATATCGGCCCCACCTCTTCTACCTTTTAAATATAGCCAGATAAAGTTACCGTATGACCTTGGTCGAATCAGCTATCGTGTTCCTTGTTAGCCTTCTTTTGGGAGCGTTCGGCATCCATATCGGGGCCACTCTCCTTCTAGGGGAATCTGACTACTGGAACGCGATATGGACCGCGTTGATCGGGGCATTCGTGATGGCTGTTGTCGGATTCTTTCTGGGAGGAATCCCGTTCTTCGGTCCTTTACTGACACTGGCGGCCTGGGTATGGGTTATACATGTTCAATACCGTAGCTCCCTGGGGCAGTCCATAGCTATCGGGGTCGCCGCCTGGGCGACTGTCATCATAGTCCTCTACCTCCTTGCCCTGTTCGGAGTGACAGGGTTCGAGGCCATCGGAGTTCCTGGAGTTTAAGTCTACAGAAACGGTTAAGCCCCGTCCGGGCGCTCCTCTCCGTAATTAGTAATTCAACGCCTCAAATCGCTTCGTTCCCGGATTCACGGCCTGATATTGTTTTAAAACTTTAAAATCGTTAGTAAATCGGGAATTCATCGAGAAAAATTCCTTTCAGTACAATCTTACTTAAGAGTAAATCAGAAAGGCACAACAACCCCTGACAAATGTATTGTTACTATATAATAACAAAAACTTTATAAACAGCGGGTTCTATTGTTAATGC
>JALIDP010000016.1 GCA_022865215.1 Candidatus Nanohalarchaeota archaeon QJJ-7
ATCAGAGATGGCGGCCCGAGAAGAGCTCCGCTCTTCGAGCGAGATACCGAGCGGTCGCAGGTTCAAATCCTGCCGGGTCCGCTTTCACTCGCCGGACTCGACCGAGTGAAATGAGGGAGAGTGGAACCTTTGTGACCTTGAGCTGGGAGGGACTCCTGCTAAGATCCTACCGGGTCCGCTTGCCCTGGAGGATAAGTTATAAAACCGGTCGACACCCTTTCAACTAACAGGTAATAGACATGACAGACGTTTCAAGAGTATCTACAGGCGTTTCCGGACTGGACGACCTCATCGAAGGAGGGATGCCCAAAGAGAGTGTTATCCTCACCTCGGGGGGTGCAGGTTGTGGTAAGACGATCCTCTCATCCCAGTACCTCTGGGAGGGCCTCCAGAACGGTGAGAAATGTCTTTTCATCTCTGTAGAAGAACCTGTAGACGATATCCGTTCCGACATGGCAGAATTCGGATGGGATTTCGAGAAATATGAAGAATCCGGAGACCTGAACCTGAAATATATCCAGCCCTCAGCCGGTGAGAGGGGCTTCCTGAAGAAGATAAACAGGCTAGCTGCTGATCAGGACGTGGACCGTATAGTCCTAGACTCCGTCAGCATCATGCTAGGCTCCTACGGAGGCACAGAAGCTGAAAAACGCGACATCATGTACGACCTCCTGAGGACTCTCAAGAACACAGGTGCTACCACTCTACTCACGTCAGAGATAACAGAGCAGGACTCCGGCTCGCTCTCCCGGTACGACGTGGCGGAATTCGTTGCGGACGGCGTGATCGTCCTCTACTACGAATCCGTTGGAGAAGGAACATTCCGGAATATAGAGGTCAGGAAGATGAGGAGGACAGACCACACTCCAGGCACCTACCCGATGAAGATCACTGAAAACGGTATAACCGTGGAATCGGAGACCCTCTAGATCGCTCTCTCTTCTACCTCTTCTATTTTCATACCCTGAGGAGTTATCTCGAGAGGGAAAATCTCGACCTCGTGATCCGTACGGCGCATCTTCCTTATAGACAGTGTCCTGGTGTGCTCCTCTGCCACAGGCACGAACTCCAGGAGTATAACCGTGTCCACCAGGTACTCGATTATACCTCCACCTGACAGGCCTTCAGAAGTTTCAGGTATACCCCCTGTAAACACCGCTGTCACTTCCTCTTCTCTCAAGCTGTTGAGTAACTTGGAGAGCGCCACCCTGGCCATGTACTCGTCCCGGATAAACATCTCTATGATAGAAACAGAGTCTATAACAACCCTCTCCGCATCTATCTCCTCTATAGCTGTCTTCACCTCGTTGAGAAGGTCAGTGATATAGGAACGGACCAGCCTGTTAAGATTATCTATCTCCTTGCTCGGGAAGACGGGTTTTATCGACATCACTTCCATACTTCCTTCCTCCTCGTATCTGGTAAAATCCCATCCGAACATCGCTCTTATGTCCTCATGGATATCCTCCTTCCTTTCCTCAGTTGTGACATAAACACCGTTCTCACCTTCCTCGACACCCTGCTTCAGGAAACAGGCAGAGAAAGCTGTCTTCCCGGTACCTGTCTTTCCGGTCACCAGGTTCATCGTATCCTTCACCAGGCCTCCCTGCATCTTCCCGTCCAGATTGATCACTCCTGTTGAAGTCCTCGGCACCTGTTCACTGGGGCCGGGCTCCCTGGAGAGACCGCTGTCCTCCTGCACCTCATCTCCAGGACCGGGATTATCTAAATCCTCTTGCCCATTTTCCCCTCCCCCTTCAATTTCCAGTTCCTCCCCACTCGTTTCTTCCTCAGATATCTCTCTACCTCTCTCCTCTCTACCCCCTCCAAAGAATGACGATATAGTCGAGGAAAGATTACTCCAGGAACTTTCCTCCCCCTGAACTGGTCCTACATCATTTATCCCACTGGAATGGGGCTCTGTATCCTCTTTCCCGCTAAAATCTTCTAGCTTTATAGTCGTCTCTTCATCCCCCCTTACACCCTTGAGACTTTCTCCGTCATCCTCCGGGTCCATCCCTCCAGGTCCTTCGGTTTCCTCCCCTGGAATCTTCTCAGGTTCCGGTTCCCCAACTTTCTCCTCCTCAGAAACCTTGACCTCCTGCTCTTCAAATTCTCTCTCGCCATTCCCCTGGTCTTCCAACTCTATCTCCTCTTCCTCTCCAGCCTGTCCTGTTCCGGGTTCCTCCCCTCCGAGTAAATCACCGAAAACCGATTCAGCAATAACCCCCTCCTCCAATGAGTCCGTCGTTAGAATTACACGGTCGTTTTCATTGATCTCCCCTTCCCGGACATCGAAAACCACACTCGACTCCTCCCCGGCCGGTATATCCACGTACTCGAATCCGTCGTACTTATCGCCGCTATAAAGCTTAACGACATCATAAACTCTCTCATGAGAACTGTTCCGGAAGGCGAACTCTACCCCTTCTTCTTCGATAGACGCCTTCTCCACTTCCAGACCATCTGTTCCGTTAGCCATCTTCCTATCATGTATCCTTTCGGGTTCCTCCCATAAAATGTGTTACCCTTCTTCCTCACTACTGAAATACCGTTTCCATGTCTCCTTCCACCACCCGCTGACCTCCCGGAAGGCCTTTAAAGGAGCTTTAAGGAAGTTCTCCAGGGTTATATTGTTCTGCAGGAGGTTATCAAGCTCTTCCTCAAGCTCCTGCTTCTGCCCTCTCATCTCGAGGATCTCATCCTGGCGCTCGGTCATTATCTGCATGAACGTACCCCTGTCTATCTCGCGCTTGAAGTACTGCTTCTCCGCCTTCTTCCTTGCTTCCACTGAACTCTCCAGATCCTCCTCAACATTCAGTAGCTTGGTTCTCAGGCGGTAGTACGGTAATACTACCATCGTCAAGAGGAAGAACATTAGGTATACCCCTCCTCCAGCAATAGCCCATCTCCACCAGTTCGCCAGGATGTACTGCCTCAGAGAGAGCACCTGCAGACCTCTGTCGATGCTTTCCGCAAGCTCCTCCGAACTCTCCAGCGCATCCTGGAAAGATGAACGGTCGTCCGAACCCTTCGCTTTCCGGGCCTCCACGAGCGTTTTCTGTAGCTGATTATACTCTTCCTCGAGATCAGACGTATCAACCCCGGTTCTCCGGTAAAGAGAGATCTTCTCCTGCAGATCCGATGACCGGTTGACAAGATCATCAAACCTCTCCACCATCTCCCCTTCAACCACGTTAACTGTAACAGTCCTCTCACGCACCCTGTCTTCGGCCTTCGATCTGATCAGGACTGTTTTCTTTCCTACTGGGACGTTCATCGGAACAGAAATCCTTACCTGGACTGCCTTCCCCGCTTCAGGCAGTATCGATAGCTCCTCCAATCTCTCCCCTCTCAGATCTTCGAACCATGTATCACAGCAATCGGACTGGGCCGAAAGCTCTACATTCAGACGTTCAGTCCCGTTGTTGAACAGGTTGATCTGGCCAGAAGTTTTACCTCCCAGATCCGCTTCAAGAGGCTCTTCAGGGACCTCGAACTGGTATGACTCTATCTCCTCCGATGTAACCGAGAAAGCAACTGTGGTGTCCGATGAGAGATCGTCCGGGGTCTGGCAGAGGACCTCATAACTGTAGCTCCTCCCTGGCTCCACTTCGACCGTTTCGGAATGGACGGTTCCCCCTGTGGTCGAGAAACTGGATTTTCCTTCCACTCCCTCCAGCGAGTACTGGCAGGAAGCTTCCATATCCGTCTCCACAGACAGGTTGACATCGCTCGTGTCCGCAGGAAGGTTCAGGTCCGGAGACCTCCGGGATATATCTAGGGATGGTGCAACTCCACCTCCGCCTCCCCCGCCACCTCCGGTATCCCCGTCACTCGTATCTGTAGTAGTATCCTGAGGCTCGGTCGTAGTTAACAAAGATGCATCGTATCCTTTATTCTTCCAGAAATCAACAGAATAGACCCAGATAGAGAACTCATCCACTTCCGGGGCTGTAAAGGCTCCAGAATCGTAATAGGCCTCTCTGGATTCGTTCCACTCTATACGTTCGAACGTTTTATCACAGTCAGAACATTCCGCAGTCACAGCTGCTCCACTGACCGTTTTCCCGTGCATATCCTCGACCTCCACCTCTACAGGGATAGAATCTCCCGACGCGTAGTAGTCTCCAGAAGAGTGGGACTCTGTCGTCGTAACGAGCTCTTCCGATACCTTGACTTTCTTTTCTTCTGAGCCTTTATTACCGGATTTTTCGACTAAAGATTTCACGGTGTAATCTATCGTTTTCTCGGTCGTATCAGAACTCTCTGGTGGATCGGACGATTTTACCTGGTAACTACCGGCATCCGTTATCTCTCCATCGACTATCTCTTCTATATTCCCGTCCTTACTCAGGTTCATCGTCAGGTTGAACTCCTCGACCGGTTCCCCTCTCGCATCGGTGACATTGACCTCGAAGGTGATGTTGTCCCCCTTGTTGTAGGGGTTGCTCGTGATAGTGAGCGCCTCGTACTCGTCCGTCACGTTGAATCCTCCTGTACTTGATACCCTCGTGTTCGAGGCTGAATCCGAAACATACACGGTATAGTCGAATGTCCCGGTCTCGTTAGTATCGGAAAATTCTAACGTGTGGATCCCGGAAGCCTCAAGAGAGGCTGAATGATTGACTTCCGCTCCTCCCGGGTAGGCCATCTCCACGGTCACAGTATCCACTGATGTCTCATCGTCAGTTGCGTTCACTGAAATCGTGTTCTCCTGATCCAGGTTCACCTCGTCATAGGACTGGTTAACCGAGATTATATCCGGCCGTTCTGTGTCGTTCTCCAGAACGTTTACTTTCACAATCTTCCCGGTCTTTTCCAGGATGGCTTCAGAAGAGGTGAGATCTAGATTCAGGTTTGTCTCACCGGTGGAGTTGCTGGCGTTGATCTCCCAGGATACGCTGTAGCCAGGATCCCTGTACTCTTCCCAGGTTATGTTTCCAATCTCTTTCTTGAAGCTCTCCGAATTCGTGACGTTCAGGAGGCTCTCGTTCCCTGATGAGAGAGTCGCGTTGACATCTATCAGATCTCCTTCTTCCGGAAAGATGAACCAGGTGATCTTCCTTATTCTGTCTCTAACGATCTCCAGATCCTCTCCCTCTATACTGGCGTTCCCGTAAGGCGAAGTGAAGTTCAGGGTCTTGGAAAGGTTGGCTCCGGAGTCGAGCTCCACTGAGATGTTCGCAGTATAGTTACCGGACCTGCTGACGTTCGTATATGACTGGCTGTACTCCCGGACTTCGCTGGAGGTCTCCTCGAATCCTAGATCGAACTCCTCCTCAGCACCTCTTGGCTTGTATACCGTTGCGTTGACCCTGGAAACTCCGGAGGCGTTCCCGGAGACGTTGGCGTAGAGCGTCTGGCCCTCCACAACCTCTACAGGATCCCTCTCCCTGTCCACTGTTAGATCCAGCTCCTCGATCTCAAAGCTGGTCGAGGGGGTTGAAACGTACCGGAGGTTCCCGGCAGTGTCCTTGAAGTACAGATCAGTTATGTTGTAAACTCCGGCAGTATCGTTCTCGTAAACCATCTCCCACCTGTCGTATTCATCGTACCGGTTCTCCAGTACCAGCGACACGTTCTCCTCGTACCCGTTCCTTTTCACCGTGGCCGTGACCTGAGACACCTCAACGTTGTCGGAAGCTCTCACCCTGTAGTTCACCGTCCTGTTCCGGTTGAAGATGTTGTCCCCCGGCCATTCCCGTTCCAGTATCTCGGGCGGTTCGGTGTCCTGCACCTCCACCGTCACCTGGTCGGTCGTATTGTACTCGAGCGTGGAGTCCCAGGCTTTGAAATCGAAAGTATAGTTCCCTACCTCAGTGATGTTGAAACCGAACTGAGGGGTAGAGTTGGCTGAGTTGCTGGCCAGGTCACCGAGATCGGTCACGTTCTCCCTGCTGTTCCAGGAGGTGTTGACCCGCGCGGTGACATTGAACGCCTTGCCTGCGTGCGTAGCGTCCTGGACGTTATCCACATCGAAGGATACATCGAACTCCTCGGACTGGTTAACCTCGCAGGTGCTCGAGCCTTCGCAGGTTATCGACGAGATGTCCAGCAGTGGCGCCTCTATCTCTGTCAGGTTCCTTGTGGAGAACCCGTCGAAAGAGAAGGTCCAGTTGTGGGCGGAGTCCTTTTCGGGGCTTTCCGGCTCGGTCAATCCTGAGATGGAGATGTTCGAGTTAGTCCCGCTACCGGAAATCTCCAGGTACGATGTCTCCCCGCTCACTTCGACCTCCTCCACCGTGCAGCTGTCTCTGAATGAGCAGGTGTAGGAGGAGACGTTCCTGTAGTAGGGTTCGTTACCTGTATCTCCGGGCCTGTTAGGCGGGATGTACAGTTCCAGGGACGGGTCCTGGACCGATTTGTTGAAGTCGTATGTTGTGTTGATATAGGTCTCGGTCCCTGCATCCACAGAAGGAGAACCGTCAAGATCTAGCGAGGAGGATATGTTGACCGCCCGGAAATCGATTCCGACTGAACCGTTGTGCAGCATGTTCCCGAGAGTATCGTTGGCGTACAGATCCGTGATGCTGTAGACTCCTGTTCCAGAAGGAGTGTAAGTGAAACTCCAGCTATCACTTTTATAGTCGCTGTTTCCAGGTTCCAGAGTCCGGTTCATTACAGTTCCTCCCGGCTCCTCCAGCGTTGCATTGACCCTATCCACCTTCTTAACTGACTCGGAAACATTAACCTGGAAACTGACCTTCCTCCCCACGAATAACCTCCTGTCCCCGAACTCTGGATCCTCACTCAGGTTTAATTGGTAGTCCGAGGCCTCGGGTGGCGTGGTATCGATATAGAACCAAGTAGAGATTTCAGATTGCCTGCTCTCTGTGTTGTTCGACCAGAAGAAGAGGGAGTAGTTACCATCGGAACATCTTCCCCCGCACCAGCTGGAAAGCTCTATAGTCTCACTGAAGGTGTAGTTCGGCTCACCTATGGAGCCGGGTGAATCGACCGTTTCGTTCACCTTTGAGAAAGTGGAATTAGATCTGTTGTAGTAGGCGTTGGAGATGTTGACTGCATTAGCGCCTGGAGAGCTCGTGACCAGATTCAGGTCGAAATCTCCCGTTATGAAATCCTCGTCAGGGAAGTTCGTCTTGACCGAGGGTACGCGATTGTCTACCTCGAAGGTCACATTGACGTTGTAGGTGGACTGCGAGAGTGTATCGTTCGCTGAGACGTTGAAGAGAAAGCTCCCGTTCCCCGATAGATCATTCGAATCCCATGTCGACTGGCATGGAGAAGTACTGCAATCCCCTTCCTTCAAGACCTGAGAGAGGTCTGAGGAGTTCCTTATATCGAACCATACCGTGTCCAGATGAGGTTCATCTATAACCGACTCAAGATCTATAGAACCGGAGTAAGTGTCGGAAGACGGGCTCCTTATATCTATCTCAGGAGGTGAGTTATCGATCTCCACGGAAAGCGTCATCGTCGAGTTCACGTTACCAGCCGGATCGTTCGCCCTAAACTCGAGAGTGTAAGCTCCGTCCTGCACCTCAGAGGAATCCAGGGAGGTGTTCCATACCCCCTGATTTTCGCTCAGGTAGTAGGATTCACTCCTCCAGCTACTGTTGCTCAGAATGAAGCTGGCGTTCTCCACAGTTGAGGTAGGATCGTTTATAGTCGCGTTCACTTCCACAGTCCCTGAAACAGGTCCAGAAGGACTGCCTGGTTCTACAGAAGGAGCCTTTCGATCCAGCACCACACTGTCCTGTATAGAATCCTCCCAGTTACCGGCCTCGTCCCGGATCTGCATGTATACGGTTTTACTGCCATCACCAGTTGGACATCCATAGGAACCGTCAGTGATGTTGAAGCCGGAGTAGCTCTGGCTGTACTCCGTCCAGTCGGTCCAGTTAGAATCATCGCACGAGAACCGCATGTAGTGAGTATATACATCATCAGGATCGTCTGTGAATCTTATACCGGTTATATTAGGAGTGACCGTGGAGGTGTGTGACAGGATATCCATCTCCAAGAACGTAGGGGGGAATCTATCTAGGATAAATTCCTTCTCAGCGAACTTCCCCCAGTAATCATCGCCTCCTTGACAGTGAATTCGAAGAGTATGTTCTGTGAAATCTCCTTTATCGGTATTTGTTAGATTACTCACGTCCACACTCCCGTTTATCTCCTCTTTCGACTCGTTCCCGAAGGTACCGTCATCCGCTTCTAGAGAAGTTCCATTTCCTTCTCCCCTGGAATCGATGAAGTACTCGGCCGATTTAACATCCGAGAACAACTGGGGATCCTTGCAGGTGGCATTGACTTTAGGTAATCCGCGGTGACATTTCTCATCTCTCGGATCGCAGGTCAGGTTACTCTCCATCCAGTTATCCCCTTCTACCTGACTCGTTTCACGGAACAGGCGCTCGTTCTCGACTTCGGGAGCAGTAAGATAATTGAAAACACGGTCCATCACCCTCTCCCTCTTATCGCTCCCGTATATCCCTTCGAAACCGAAGGACGCGTAGGCGACCTTGTAACCTGACGGACCACCTGTATCCGTCCTTATGGAACCTGCAGGATTATCTTCTTCCTCATACCAGGAATGCCCCCTGCAATCGTCTTTATAATCCCATTCATCCTCTCCCCACTTCTTGCAAAGCTTCTGCGTCGTGTATATGAAGCTCTTATCCGCTCCCCATATCGGCCTTATAATGGACGGAGAATCCTGATTACCCGCTCCCCCATCTATATCTATGAGAGTCGATGAGGATATCGGGTCTTTATCGCTAAAAGGTAAGAGACTGTAGTCGTCCAGAGAATCAACTTTGATAAATTCGGCATTGATATAGTTCTCATAGAATTCAGTAGCACCTATATCGAATCCGATATGCTGGCCTGTGAGGAACATCCTTCCGCCACTATCCAGGTAGGAGCTAATCTCTCCCCTGTCCCTCTCCGTGAGAGTCTTAGACGACGTTCCACCATAATCATCTCCAGTAAACCACACTACCATGTCGTAATCGTTCATGCCTGAGACGCTCTCATCGCATCCCCCTTGATCGTCGTAAGCGGGTCCGTTATCATCCCCCTCAGGAACAGTACAGACATCATATTCCAGACCGTTGTATTTGAGAGCGTTTTCATAGTAATCACCGTACACCTCATTGGGATTATCGGCCCCGATATAACTGGTGTGAGCGTCTCTAACCAGAAGTATATCGGGCTGTGGAGAAGCAGCGGCAGCTAAAGAACTGAAAAGACCTATCAACATCAATAGAAGGAGAGATAGGTAAATCCCTCCCTTTTTATCTACCATACCTCTTTCTCCGATATACTCCCAAATAAAGATTATCTCCTTTCAAACCAGAGGAGACGTTTTCCCTTCCAAAATCGGCTCACTCTACCACAACAGTTCCCTTGTGTGAGGCGCTCAAATGGTTGTGGTAGTCCCAGGTCCCTGTCTTCTCGAACTCGAAGCTGTAGGTCTGCCTGGACTGACATGAATCGAAGGTGTCGGATTCTCCGTCATCACAGTGCTGGTCAACGTTGGTGCCATCGTACTGAGTATGGGTCGGATGCTGGTCTACCGCGACCCACATGGACGGTCCCTGACTCTCCCAGGTGACCGTCTCTCCTTCCTCGATGGTTACGGTCTTCGGGGAGAAACCCTCACTGGAATAGGTCACCACGTTTTCTTCCTCGGTCTCTTCCTCCTCTTCCTCAGCTCCTTCCTCCTCTTCCTCTCCACTTTCTCCTGGTTCTTCCTCTTCGACATCGTCCTCCTCATCCTCTTCCTCTACTTCTTCTCCACCAACAGCTTCCCATCCTTCTCCCCGGAGATAGGAGATCTCACACCCGTCACGTGCCTGGTAGGTGATGTCATCTTCCCCAGGACATTCGAGCATCTGGGTCTGCTGTGTGCACATCTGGCCCTGAGAAGCCTCCTTCGCGGCCTGGATCTGATCCCTGCACTGCTGCTTTTCCATCTCCATGTCTTCTCTGGCCTCTCCCAGTTTCTTTCCGATCGACTGCCCTGGGCCCATCGCACGGGCCTTCTTCATCATCTCACGAACCGTCTCCTTTCTCTCGTTCCGGAACTCCTCGATGGTCTCCAGCCTCTCCTCGGTGGTCATGTTCTCCTGCATCTCCTCGGCGAACTCGCGGTTCATCTCTCTCAGCTCCTGAACCCTTTCCTGCAGGTCTTCGACCTCTTCCTGCATCTGTTCCTGCAAAGCGGTGTAGTTACCTCGGTTCCTCTCGAAACTCCGCTCGCGGACCTCGCCTGCTATCTCTGTCGCCTCTTCCTGCGCCTCGATGTACTTGCCTTCCTCGAACAGCTGCCGGGCCTCTTCCAGGGTTTCAGCCATCTCTTCGGAAGCGTTAGAAGGCAGCAGGTCCTCGGCCTTCTGGAGGCTCCTGTTCGCTCTCTCCTTCACACTTTCCTGGGCACTTTCCCGCTCCTGGGCCCACTTACCCATACGCTTCTTGTTAGCCTTGACGAACTCGGGAGCGTTTCCAAGGGTAAGGTTCGAGTTCATCCGCACCGCTTCAGACGCCCGAGCGACAGCGAGTCTCACTTCAACATCTGCATCCTCTCTCAACGTCTCCGCAGCCTCTTCCGCGAGAACAGGCCGTCCTGCAACCTTGACGCTGGAAACATTTCTTGACTGTACAGTCTCCACCAGGTCCTCGATGTGATCTTCCATTGAGATATGGTAAGTTACGGTGTTCGGGAAGCTGGATGCAGCGATGGAATGTTGATAGTTACCGGTCGCCACCACCAGCAGGTCTGTCGACGCGTTCACCCTCTCTTCGACCTTTTCCTGAACTCTTTCACGCACCTGTTCTTCAGACTCGCCTGTTATCTCTTCATCGACTGAAACGTTCACTTCTGCCAGACTGTCTATGTAGGATTCTGACACTTCCGTACCGACGACGGTTACATCTTCCACACCGAGATCGTCCAGCGAGGAAAGTACGACCGCGGGAACTGAACCTTCAGGGGTCAGGTAAACCGGTCTATCTCCCTCATGTACCAGTTCCTTTGCAGATGCCAGAACTCCGCCTTCTTCGTCCTCGAAACTGTTCTGAATCAGTACTGCTTCTTCAGCGCCTTCCACCCAGAAGTGGTCAGCTACCTCGACGGCGCTGCCGTACCTTGTCGTCCCCCATAAACGGGTCACGTTATAGTCTTCTTCAAGGCTCGATACCACGTCAGACGAAACTACTGCAGGACCTCCTATAACCTTCACCTCAGAGGGTTCTAGCTCCTGCATCGTCTGCATAGTATCTTCCGGGACCTCCTCCTTCTCAGTCAATAATACAGGTGAACCTATCTTTGCCGCTGCGGCAGAGCCCACCAGTGCATCCGGGTAGTTCTCGGTGGACGCGAGGACCACGGTATCGACGTTATCCTCTGTTTCCTGGGCCGCAACAGGTGACACGGCGATAGCGAATAGGAAGCCGACAAGTACTGCAACGTTTTTCCAGTTCATAGCATCCTTGAAAAGGGTCTGAGATTATAAAAAGATGACGAAGCAACTGCAGTTCATGGTTCTGAACAGGGAGGAACTGAAAGGACTGATAGAAGACGGTCTTGTACAGGATTACCCGCACCTGGAGACCCAGCTCACCCCGAACGGGTTCGACCTTACCGCGGCAGAGATCCACAGGTTCGACGGGGAAGGAAAGCTGGACTTCTCAAACGACGAGAGGGAGATCCCTGGAACCACTCCTATAGAACCAGAAAAGAAGGATGCCGAGGACGATTACAGCTGGTGGGAACTGGAGCCAGGCGTTTACAAGATCGTGACCAACGAGATCGTGGATATACCGAAGGATCTGGTGGCTTTCGCCTTCCCCCGCAGTTCTCTTCTCCGCATGGGAGCCCACATCCAGAACGGTGTATGGGACGGCGGTTTTCGGGGGAAAAGCGAGTTTCTCCTGAAGGTGGACAACCCAGAAGGTATCGAGATAAAGGAGAACGCGAGGATTAACCACCTGGTCTTCCTCCGGATGGAGGAGACAGAGGAGGGATACAGCGGCAGGTACTCTGACTAGAGAACCTCTGATTCAAGCCATCTCAGTGTGTGAGATGCAGATTCCATGTCCGGTATGCCCACGCTTCCAGCCCTCTCATAACCCCTGTGGGCGTCGTTGCTGTTCGTATTGTATGCGAAAACTATGTCCTCTCCTTCCGCCTGGACGGGTCTGTGAGGTGCATCGTCCACGTAAAGGTTGTAGTCCTTGTCCAGCTTGTCCTCGGGTCCCACATCAGGGACGACGTGGAAACCATCGTAATGTTCTCCCTCGATGATTCCCGTGTCTTCGAGAAGCGTCTTCATCTCTTCCTCCGTTCCCGAGCGGCCTGTCAGGATGTAGAGATGTGCCTCCCCGAAACAGTCCTCTGCAGCGGTTTTCAGCTCTTTCAGGGATCCGGGAAGGCCCTTTTCCATCGGGTCCAGGTGTTCCGGTTTTTTACCTTCCTTAACTCTTTCGGCGTCCTCCCTCCAGAAACGGTTGACCGCCGGGTGGAATGGCTCAAAACCGGGTTCAGGTTCCGGTAGTTCCTCGGGAACTCCGTTGAACAGGTGTTCTGTCCTGTACCCCGGACGCCTTTCTTCAAAGTCCCTCCCCACTTCTCCAAGTTCGTAGTCGTCCACGTCGGAAAGGGCGAAACCGGTGCCGAAAACCCTGTTGTAGAACTCTATGAACGGTGTGGTGTTGTCGAACAACACTCCTTCCACGTCCTGACCGATTAGAAAAGCGTCTCTGGAAACCCCTTCAACCTCCCGGACTTCTTCATCAGACGCGATCTCCACCATGAAAGCGGTTTAGTCGGATAAAGTTAAGTTTCCGGCGATAGGGAGTATTCTAAAAGGTTCGGCAGGAAATGGTTTTATACGCGGGCCCCGGTGGCTTAGCCTGGTAGAGCGGCTCCCTCGTACCGCGATGAGGAGGATTTTTGAGTGCAGAACCCTCTGGATGGCTACCAGAACGGGTGATGATGACGTGAACACCCTCCGAGCGCGAGCAAGGAGCAGTTCGTGGGTTCAAATCCCACCCGGGGCTTCTTTTGCTGATCTGATGAAGCGAAGATGTGTTTCCTCCACCGGAGTTTCAAGGAGCATCCTTACACGCTCATCACACGCACCCCACATTTCCTTTTAACCTCTTCTACCGATTCTAGGGAGCAGGGTAACCTTAATATATGCGGAGATTGAAGAAGTCTACTATGCCCGAGAAGGATTTCCCTGACCCCGAGGATGCAGAGGAGGACCAGCTATTCATCCGCGTCCCGGAATACAAGAATATCCTGAAGGATCTGGAAGGAGTGAAACAGATTATGGCCAACATGCGGGAGTCGGTAGAGGTTCTCAACGAGGTTCAACAGGTCAAGGAGAGGAGTATAGAAGTCTTCAGGGAGAACGAGGCTCGTCTGGAGAAGCAGCTAGACGATATTGAGGACAAGGTCCCTGAAGTCCACGACATCGAGATCCACATAGACGAGGATACACCGATAGAAGAGGCTGAAGAGGACGTTATAGACGAATCAGTCCAGGAGCTAAGAGGGGAACTGGATCAGCTCAGGGACGAGATGGGCCGGCTCGAGTGATAGCGGTTCTTCTTAAAAATTCAGCGACATCAGGCGTCTATGAGCGGTATAGCAGGCGGTAGTAAAGCTTCATCTCTGGCAGTCTATATGGATCATGGAGACGTTGAAATCCTGGATTCTTCAGACGACATAGTCTCTGATAGCACTGTTTACAGCGATGGAGAACTCTCACAGATACTTGAGGAAGAGGGTCTAGAAGGACTCAGTGCGGTGGAAGCGGACTACGCGGTTGCCTGGAGAGAGAACGGAGATATACTCCTTGCCAGAGACATTCTAGGTGCCCGACCGCTGTTCTATTCCGATGAACCTTTCAGTTTCGCCTCTGAAAGGCGGGCACTGGAGAAGGAGGGTCTGGAGGCGCGGGAGCTCCATCCACGCCAGATATTACGTTACGACACTGAAACAGGCTATATACAGTTCGAGAAACGTGAGTTCTTCTCCCTTGAGGTGGAAGACAAAGAGCTCGAGGAGGCTGCGGAGGAGGTAAAGGAGAGACTGGTGGAGGCAGTTGAGAGGCGCGTCGACGGCCCAGTGGGACTCCTCTTCTCAGGAGGACTGGATTCTTCAGTCCTGGCGGCGACTCTCCAGAAGCTGGGGAAGGAGTTCACCTGCTATTCCGCAGGGATACAGCCGGGGAACACAGACCCTCCGAGGGATGTCGAGAAGGCGGAAGAGGTTGCTGAAAAGATGGATCTGGAACTGGAAACAGTTCCCGCAGGGATCTCGGAAGTGGAGGAAGCTCTCCCTGAACTGGGGGAGAGGATCTCCACTACAAGCCCGGTCAAGCTCGGTGTAGCCTTGCCGTTCCATCTCGGGCTACAGGAGGGGGAAGAGGATGTGGTAATCACCGGCCTGGGAGCAGAACAGTTATACGCGGGTTACTCCAGGCAAAGAGAGGACGAGATAGGTAAGGAGTGCCTTTCAGGCCTAAGAAGCCTTTTCCACAGGGACCTTTACCGGGACAACGTGGTCTCTTCACTCCACGGGAAGGAGCTACGTCTCCCGTTCTTAGACCATGACCTGGTGCGGCACTCGCTTACCCTGCCTGGTGAACTGAAGGTCCGCGATGGGTACAGGAAATACGTGCTGAGACTGGTGGCAGAGAAACTGGGAGTTCCTGAAGAGGCAGCTTGGAGGAAGAAGACTGCGGCCCAGTACGGTAGCAACTTCGATAAGGCGATCGCGAGGCTGGCAAAAGATAACGGTTTCGATTCAAAGCAGGACTACTGCCGATCTCTCAGAGATGAATCGGAACATTCTCTCGGAGTCCTTTTCTCAGGAGGCAAGGATTCGAACGCGGCACTGTACCGCATGGCGATTAGGAACAACAGTATAGACTGTCTCATCAACCTCCAGCCAGGGAACGAGGACAGCTACATGTTCGATCCGAAGGAGGAAGATCTCGTAAGGGAACAGGCGGATAGGCTGGATATACCTCTCCTGGTACAGGAGACGGAAGGCGAAAAGGAGAGAGAACTGGAAGATCTGGAGGAGGCGCTGGAACGTGCGAAGGAGGAATACGGTATAGATGGAGTGGTCGCCGGAGCTCTCAGGTCCATATACCAGAAGGAGAGGGTGGAGCAGGCTGCAGAGGATACAGGGCTGAAAGCGTTTTCCCCGCTCTGGAACGAGGACCAGGAGAGCTACATGTGGTGGCTCGTGAGAGAGGGTTTCGATGTGGAAATAACCGAGGTTGCGGCGAGAGGCCTGGAAGAGAGCTGGGAGGGAAGGATCCTGGACGAGGAATCCCTGAAGGAACTACTGGAGCTGGCTGAAGAACATGGATTCCATCCTGCGGGTGAAGGAGGAGGGTACGAGACGGTAGTCGTTGACGGGCCGATGTTCAGGAATTAAAACGTTTGTAACGAAGCCAGTGGCGAGACGGGGTAACCAAGGCATCTGCTCTGCAGATGCTCGAGAGGTCTGGATGGAACAGGCGGGGGTAACCAAGTGGTCAAAGGTGCACGGTTCAGGGCCGTGTCCCGTAGGGGTTCGCAGGTTCGAATCCTGCCCCCCGCACTCTTCCTGCGGAAGACGTGCTCAAACAGCGTTCCGGAGGAACGATATGCTCAAAGAAACAGTCCTATGCGCCTGTTCCGCCCCGCGTCCTGAATAAACAGTTAATCCTGGTCTATACTAGAAAGATTTTACCCGAGGAACGGGAAGGCATCTACCACGGTCTGTATGATGAAGCTTCTCAGGAACCCTTTCTGGACCTCTCCCTGGACTTCCTCGTAGATGCGCTCCGCTTCATCGATATTACCCTTATCCAGTTCATTCCTCGCCTCTTCAAGCCGTTCAATATGCTGCTCGTCTCCGGCATCCTTCTCCTTGATGTCCTCTTCCAGACTGTCTATATTGTCCGAGAGTCGCTCCTTCTTCCTCTGCATCTCCTCCATCTCCACGCAGCTCACATCCAGCTCGTTCCAGCCCGAGGGGATTTCTCCCTCGGACGTAAAGCTTTCACACTGTCCCTGGGGGCCTTCCGCGTAGATCAGACCTCCTTCAGGGTTTCCACCGATAGCTACCATGTTGGTCTCGCTTTCGAGATTGAAATCCTGATCGATCCTCCTGGGATTCAGGCTGTAGATACTGTGAGTAGGGGTCGTATCCCGAAGAAACGTGTCGAAACGTTTCCAGTCTTCTTCGACATCGTAGAACCCGATCTCTGTGTTCTGTCTTCCTCCACCTCTTTCACGTATCGCTTCGTCGAAACCGTGTTCATCAGCCCATCCATCCTCCACCGCGTACCGGATATCCGGAGCCATGAGCTCAAGGTTCTTCCCGGAAAGTTCCAGCACCGAGTAAACTTCTATATCTTCGTTATCCACAGTATCCGGATCCTTTTCCTCTATCTTCAGTCTTGCTGCTCCTCCGTGTCCTCCCAGACCTCTCCTGAAATTAATCTGTAATTTTGTGATCGCCTCGATGCTGTCGCCGACAACCACTTCTCCATCACTGTTCTCAAGACTCTCCTCCGTAACCGTGACAGTTATTTCGCCGTTACCTCTATCGACGTCGATGCCGTCGACATCAGGGCTGAAGTCCTCATCGTAAAGCTCGCTGTCAAGAACCTCCGGTTGTCTCCGGTCTCCCCTCGTCTCGATATCAGTGATCTCTATCTCGGTCTCGTCTTCTGTAGCCGGTTCTCCATCGATGACGATCGCCACTCGTAACGTGTGCTCTCCTTCATCCAGTTTACCGGTCTCAGAGGTAACGACCATACCGTCCTCATCGATCGGGAACTCATGACCATCGATGTACGCCTTGAAACGCCTTTCCCCCAGATCCATTTCTTCCAGCTCGATGTCCAATCTGTCTCCTTCAGATAATTCGATCTCGTTGACCTGGTCGGAATCCTCTCCAGCTACACTGTCGATCTCAAACTCTTCTGGATCGGATCCGCGATCGGGACGACGGTCCTCAATGTCTACTATCTCTACCTGTGTAGTCGCTGTGGAAGTCCCTTCACCAGCGTGGTAGTATTCAAGCTCTAGTTCGTGCTGTCCTGTACCCACGTTCTTGATATCAGATACCATGACTATACCTTCATCTTCGACGTGGAGCTCTGTCCCATCTATATATGCTGTAAATTTACTGTCCTCAAAGTCCGCCCCTTCCAGTCCCACATCTACCCTCTCTCCAACCTTGACATCCAGCTTGTTCATCTGACCGGCGTCTTCCCCATCAATACTCTTGATCTTGAAGTCAACATTATCCTGCGTCTCTTCATCACTGCTTCCGGAACCAGTCTTTGAAACTTCAACCATTGTAGTCCGGGAGATGTCTTCCTCCCTCCTTGACTGTCTCTCGATCCTCAGTTCGTGTTCCCCCTCGCTTATATCGTATTCAGGCTTTATCGTGATCTCCTCGTCGTCCCCCATGAACATCTCCTGGCCATCAAGGTAAGCCATGAACTTCGCGTTCTCGTAACTCGCGTTTCTCAGACCTACCTCTATACTCATCCGGTCTTCCAGTTCTATCATGTTGACCTGGTCCGCGTCCTCACCCTCTACCGTATCTATCTCAAATCCTTGTGCGGTGGCGACCGGTATCAGAAGAGCTGAAAAGATAAACAGGATCATAACCAGCTTGAAAGCCCTCATACAACAGAATCATATCTCGCTCCATTTAAGTCTTTCTGATAATCGGCAGAAAAAGATCCTGGCACTCTAAGGTTCCAGTATCTCGAACTCGATCCCCTGCTCCAGTTCCGGTTCCCCTCCACATACAGGACAGATCGAAAGTTCTTCGGGAGACCTGGGAGATGCCCTGTAACCGCAGGAACAGGATATCACTGGGTCTACGGTCTCGATCTCAAGGTTCAAACTCTCGAAGTAAGTCCCCCTGGAGAAGTTCGAAAATATGTCCTGGAACTTGGCGGGATCTGCAAGCGCGGTACCGAGCTTCACTTTCGCGTGACCGTTACACTGCCTCTGCTCGAGCTCTCTCATGAGATTCATAACAAGATCAGTTTCCTGCATCAACAGTCACTGGAACTTTACTCAACCAACGATACTTTAAAACCTTTATTCAGGTCTGATCGAAGAGCAACGGGTGTAGACTTCGTATTCTCCGTAGAACTCTTTGAACTCTCCCGAGACCCTTACCCTGTCATCGACAGAAACATTGGTTCTCCCGCTTGAAGTGCTGCAGAATACCTTCACTCTTTCCTCGCCATCGGTCAGGTAGAACTGCTGGTAGACGTTACCAGCATCAGACTCGTAGTCGTTAAGGATCCTCGACACGTTCCCGCTAACTTCCACGTTCTCCTTCAGCGGGAGCTTCTCCATAAGCCCACTGACAGTGTAGTTATCCGGCTTGCCACCGTAATCTGGCGAAGAGGATACCCCCCCTGAAAAGAACCCGATGAGCAGCGAACCAATCAAGAGTACCGCGACCAGGCCGAAACGTTTCACCTCATCCATCTTCTCAACCTCCTCCTGTGCATCCAGATTACAGGTAGCGAGAGGGAAAGCAACGTCAATCCGGAGTTAGCTGCCAGGCTGGAGTACTCGATGAAACTGAAGCTGAGTTCGGTCTGGAGAGGGTAGAGCCACATCACTCCTGAAAAGGTGAACGTGTCCAGGAACAGGTGGGAAAGGTAACCGGTGCCAAGGGCCAGTGCAGGAGACCTTCTACCAGTGGACAGGTAAAGCACAGCTGCGAACACAACTGCTGCGACCGGGGTGTGGAGTATCCCTCGGTGGGTGAAGGGGAACCCGAACTCGAAGAGGATGTCGATGTCCGGGAGGATCCCTCCGAACATCCCATAGACTACAGGATAACCCGCGAGGTAGGTGAGAGCGAAAGCGAACGAGAGATGGGTGAATCCTATCATCCCGCACAGATTGCGGCCCGGGCGTTAAAAGAAGGGTAGAGATTTCCAGAGTGATCGAAGATGGAACCAGTTTCAACTTATCCGTGTTCCTGGAGGGTTCTCATCAATCGCCTGTGTTATGGTATCAGGTTCTCGCCCGTCCATAACGACTGTCTCCAGTCCCGACCTCTGGATCAGTTTCGCGGCCAGGATGTCGACTAGAGCGTAGCTCCCTGCTGAGGTCTCCTTCTCAGTCACCAGTTCAAGGAGTTCGTCGTAACCCATCGAACCGTACCTCTCTGCTTCACTATCCTCTTCAGGGTCAGCGTCGTACACCCCGTCGACAGTGGTGGCGAGCACCAGTCGGTCCGCCTCGATGATCTCAGCAACTTCAGCCGCGACCGCGTCCGTGGACTGTCCCGGGACAAGGCCGCCCAGTACAACTGTATCGTGAATCTCTGCAAGCTCAGCAACCTGTTCCAGATCTTCTGGAACGGGCACGTTGGCGTCGAGAGCAGAGGAGAGCAGGGACGCGTGCAGTCTCGTCGCCTTTATACCGATAAGGTCCTTCTCCGCCTCTGAAACACTGAACTCCGAGGCTGCATCTATGTAGTTCTTGAGGCCTCCTGCACCTGTAACTATGACAAGAGTGTCCGTCTCTTCCTCCAGCTCCTGGAACGCCTCAACATAATCCTCA
>JALIDP010000017.1 GCA_022865215.1 Candidatus Nanohalarchaeota archaeon QJJ-7
GCACCGATTATAAAAATGTGAGTCGGGAATCCAGTGGCGAGGCCGAGTAGCTCAGCCTGGGAGAGCGCGAGACTGAAGATCTCGTTGTCCCCGGTTCAAATCCGGGCTCGGCCATCCTAGAGTTATACCTTCCTGATTTGATATCTTCACATCTCTGACGAGAATCTCAGGGTTCAAATCCGGGCTCGGCCAATTCCTATCGCACCATTCTCCACGGAGAATGCGTGCTAGAACAGATTTCCACAGCGGAAATCTGTGACACGGAATTGGGACGCGGAATGGGTGGCGCAAGGCCACCCTTTATCGGACTCGAGCGGAGCGAGAGTGGAACCTTAGTGACCTTGAGGTGGTAGGGACTCCTCCTAAGTTCAAATCCGGGCTCGGCCATATGTTCTCCCACCACCTATAAATTCTCCAGAACCGTAAATAATTTCCATGTTCAACGCTGCCGTCTTCCAGCAGTACCTGGAGCACCTCCAGCAGTATTTCCATGAACCTGCAGGTCTTCTCGTGCTGCTCGCTCTACTGCCTCTCCTTCTCCTTTACCTGATGCGGCCGGAGCCTGAGGAAAGGGTGATGCCCTCTCTAATGTTCTTCATGCAGGAGAGACGGGAGGGCAGGATGGAGAAGGCATTGAGGAAGTTGCAGCATAACCTCCTTCTACTCCTCCACATCCTCTTCGTGGTCGGGGTCGCGGCAGCTGTTGCCGGGCCCTACATCATGGCGGATTCAGAAACGGAAAAGGCGGTAGTTGTAGTGGATCGATCCGCGAGCATGCAGGACGACAGGGGAGAAGTGGCGGAATTCGTGGAGGGGAACGCAGGTAGAGAGAACACCCTGGTAGTTGTCGGGGAGAAATCAGAGGTCTTCCTGGAGGAGGCAGGTAAGAGGGAACTTATGAAACAGGTTAGAGGTATGAGTTTCCAGGATGTCGAAACAGATATAAGGAGTGGTTTGGAGACTGCGAAAGGCTACGAGGGTTCGGTGATAGTTGCTAGCGATCTTCATCAGACCGTGGGGAGCGGGAACGCGGTCACTTCTCTCGAACAGATAGAGGCTTCGGGGAGAGAGATACAGGTTATGGGAACAGGAAAAAGGAACCGGTGGGGCGTGGTTGATACCGAGCCGTCGAGAGGGAACAGTACTGTGGATATCAAGAATTTCATGGGAGAGGAAGCGGATATAGAGCTGGGAGGTGGCGTGTCCGGGACAGTGACGGTCCCGGCGGGTTCGGTGGAGACCATCGAGTTCCAGACCCCGCCAGGCCGTACAACGGTTGAACTGGAGGAGGATCCGGTACCTGCGGACAACACTGCTTTCGTCTCGATCCCGGAGGAGAGTAATTTCAGGGTGCTTCTCATCTCCGACACAGGCAACCCCTACCTGGAGAAAGCGCTCGAACTCATAAATTTCACCTCAGTGGAGACCGTTACACCCCACCTGAACGAGGTCCCGGAGGCTGATGTATACATAGTCGGGAGGACGGAAAGGGTGCTCAGAAGCAGCCTGGAGGAGATAGAGGAGAGGGTAAAGGACGGCGCCTCCGCGGTTGTCTTCGCCAGCCCGGGGATATTCGACAAGATGTCCTCGCTCCCCGTGACGTGGACCGGAGATAAGGAAAACCTGACAGTGGAGATCCGGGAGCCGAGAAGGGTGCTCGTGGGGGAGACCCCTGTTTTCAGCGTTCGGAAGACAGGTGGGGAGCAGATGGCTTCCCACAACGCGCTGGTGAGGTCTGGAATCGGCGACGGGAATATAGTGCTCTACAACCTCCGGGACCGCGATTTCAGGCACAACTTCCTCTATCCCGTGTTCTGGAAGGACCTGATGGAACAGATGACCGGAAGACCAGAACTGGGCGAGCTCAATGTCGAGACCGGTGAGTCCCTCCGCTCAGCGACGTTGGAGGCTCCCTGGGGGATGGAGAGCGGGCCGGTCACCATGACTGAAGCAGGTTTCTACACCGCCTCCGGGGACACGTACGCGGCGAACCTGGAGAGCCCTGACGAGTCAGGCGAAGATGGACCGGATTACAGAAGGATGGGGAGAGGAGAGGGTTCCAAAACACAGGAGAACCTCCGCCCGCTGGTGGCAGCGCTTCTGCTCCTGGTAGCGGTGGGCGAGTTCGGATACCTGAGTTACAGGGGGTCGTTATGATGATGGGACTGGAGAGACCACTGGCCCTTTTACTGCTCCTTCTGGTCCTCTTCCCACTTTACAACTCTTTCAGGCGGGAGGAGACGTTCAAACAGCTGGTTTCGCTCTCCCGCGCCCTACTGATCCTTCTCCTGGTACTGGCAGTGGCCGGCCCCACAATAACGCTCGATAGACCTCTGCAACCGGAACCTCAGCTGACTGTCCTCGCGGACGAATCCACCTCGACCTCAATCCTGGAGGGTACGGAACTGGAGCTGGAAGGGGTGGAGGTACGGGAGAAAGTGATCGCCTCGGGGAACTCCTCAGAACTGAAGAGAGGGATCCTCCGGCACCTGGAACCTGATACCAACTACCTTGCGGTCAGCGATTTCCAGTCGAGCGGGAGCCTGGACGGGGTGGCGGACCGGTTCCGGGAGGTGAACTCTACGCTGAACGTGCTCGAACCACGTGAAGAGGAGGAGTCGGCGGTCAGGATAGAAGGGCCTGAGACCGCGGTCCCAGGAGCTGAGAACCGGTTCACCGTCCACGTATCCTCCACCGGTGAACCTCCAGAGCCGCAGGTCACGCTTGACGGCGAGTATGCGGAGGTGGAGAGGGTAGAGGAAGGGGAATGGAGCTTCACCCACCGCTTTGTATCGGAGGGTTCCCACCGGTTGAAGGCGGAGATAGGTTCGGATGACCGGTACGACATGAACGACAGGTATTTCATGACGATCGAAGTTACAGAGAAACCTGAGGTCCTCGTCGTGGGAAGTGTCGGAGGGATGGCAGAGTCCCTGAGACAGTTCTACGATGTATCCTACAGTTCGGAGGTCCCGGAGGATGTGGAGGATTACTACGCTGTCATCGCCAAGAACGATGTTGAGGGTCTCGAAAGGTATGCTATCGAGGGTAACGGGGTGGTTTACACTGGGAAGGTCGGTGGCCGCGGTATGGATATATTACCGGTCCGCCCGGCACCCGAAGATGAAAGTTCGGAAGGTACCAAGATCGTGCTAGCTGTCGATATCTCTATCAGCACTGGAGAAGAGGGCAAGGTGAAGATGTCGAAGAAGATAGCTTATAATCTTGTGGATCTTCTACCGTTCAACAATCGCGTGGGGGCGGTGGCGTACAACAGGGACGCGTTCCTGGTTTCGGAGCCTGAACCGCTGTCCCTTAACCGGGAGAGGCTGAAAGACAAGATAGCACGGCTGGAGCCTTCAGGTCCTTCTCTCCACAACAGGGGTCTCGAGGGAGCAGAAGAGGCTCTCAACGGTACGGGGAACATAATCTGGATAACAGACGGCAGGATCGGGGGTCTGGGTTCGAACAGGGATGTAAGGGAGAAGACTCTGGAGTTCGCAGGTAGCACTGACACGAGGCTGATAACCGTTTCTGTGGGTGATGACTCCAACACGGGCTTCCTGCAGGATGTGGCGGACGAGTCGGGAGGGATGTACATGGACTCCTCGGACTCGGGGAGACTGAAATTCGTGTTCGCGGCCGGGGGGGCGGAGGACAAGGCTTCGAGGCTCGTTATCGTGGACCCTCTACACTTCGTGACCCAGGGGAAGGAGCTTGAGGCGTCCTCTACCGGGTTCGAACCGGTGGAACCGCGTAGAGGGGCAGACCTTCTGGTGACAGGGACCGGTGGCCAACCGTTCCTGACCACTTGGAGGTACGGCCTGGGGAGGGTGGCTGCTTTCACAGGCGGCGACACCGAACTTAACAGGTTGCGGCAAAAGGACTCCTCCCTCCTGATGCGGACTGTGAGCTGGGCTGTCGGTGATCCACAGAGGAAGGAGGACCGATGGGTTGAGGTCGGGGACGGAACTCTGGGAGATGAGATAGAGGTGAGAGCTTCCTACCCTGTGGAGGGGTTGAGGAGG
Organism: Candidatus Nanohalarchaeota archaeon QJJ-7; assembly: GCA_022865215.1. GTDB lineage: Archaea > Nanohalarchaeota > Nanosalinia > Nanosalinales > Nanohalalkaliarchaeaceae > JALIDP01. The sequence continues at coordinate 4,029 of JALIDP010000017.1, forward strand.
CAGTCTGATGGGCTTCACATCGGTGAAACGGAGCCGGAGAGCCAGGGATTCCACACCTTCGCCGGGAAGACCTTCGGATACAACTATCCAGAAGAGCTGTCACGGATCGGTTACAGGGACGTGCAGAGGATGGCGAGGAGGACCGGTGGAGAGGTATTCTCTCCGGTCGAGGAGGAAGCTATAAGGGAGAACGCAGTTAACTTCAGCTCGAGAACGGTACCGTCAAAAACCTCCGTATCCAAATACCTGCTGTTCATTGCCCTCCTACTGTTCCTGGTCGAGGTAGGGTACCGGAAATGGAACGGGAGGATGTGACCATGGAAGACTTCCTGAGACGACGGCTGAACCCTTTCCTGCTGATCTCGACAGTCGCTGTCCTGACGATACTGGCGGGTTTATCGGTCACCTACCAGGACGTTCTCAGCGAGAAAGTATCTGACAATCAACAGCTGGAGCAGGAGCTTGAGGATAAAAATTCCAGGATATCGACGCTCGAGGGCAGGGTATCGAACCTCACCGGGTCGCTCTCACGGGCGAGACAGGACCTGGCTGCGACGGTGAACGAGACCCGGAGGCAGGAGAACCTGATAGAGGAACTCCAGGGAGAGGTCAGTTCGCTCGAGGACGAGGTCTCGACGCTAGAGGATACGGTCGCGGAGAAGGAGTCTACCATCGGAGACCTGGAGGATGAAGTCGATACACTGGAGGTGGAGATATCTAACCGGGAGTCGAATCTCGAGACTATATGCGGTGACGTCCCTGCGGAGAACATGACCGATGACGCGGAGGACGCGTGTGATGGGTGGTGGTAGGTGGCTGATGTCGAGAAGGTACTGGATCGGCTGAAGCGGGAGTTCATAAAGGTCAACCTGATCCAGGCTAGTCTGGACTCTCTCGTGATCTTCCTCGGGTTGAACCTGGTGCTTTTCCTCTTCGGGTTCGAGATCTCCCCGGTACTCTCTGACACCCTGATCGTGGCTTTCCTCGGATTAGGAGTGTTCTTCATCGATCTCGCCTACCGCGCCCACCATTACCACCTGGAGATATACGAGAGACGGAACCCGGAGTTACGCGAGATCCTGAGGACAGCGAGGGATAACCCGCAACCGAAGAACCTGGCGACGAGGGCGATGGCAGCTGAACTTATGAAACGGCTGAAGAAGGTGACCTCTGACAGTATAGTCCCACGGAGATCTATAATCCAGAAGATACTGCTTGTCGGGGTTCTGAGCTTCCTCACCCTCCTCTCCGGTGTGACTGATTTCAGGCTTCAGGAGAGCAGCGGGACCATACTCCCGGACCTTGAACACGGGGAAGAAGAGGACGAAAAAGTTCTGAAGAACAGTTCGGAGGTTTTCGGTGAGAGGGAGGAGATAGATGCGTCGGACCTCGACCTGGAGTTCAACATCACAGGAGAGGGGGAGAGGAGTTCAGAGCCTCCGGACAGGAGCCTTTCCGGATCCGGGGACGCGGTGCTGGAATCGGCGAGCAGCGCACTGGAGGAAGACCTCCTCCTGGCGAAGAGGTATAGCCTGGCTTTGAAGGATCTCGGGGAATAATGATTTATAGGCGTTTATACAAGGATATCAATGTATGGCCACCGATGAAGAGAAGTACCAGAAAGTGACGGATAAACTCCAGGACATAATGGATGAGACGGACAAGGTCATCGTGGGACAGGAGAAAGTGAGGGAACAGTTACTGATCTCTATGCTGTGCGATGGTAACATCCTCGTGGAGTCTGTTCCAGGGCTCGGGAAGACGAAGATGGTGAGGACTCTTTCTGATGTCATGGGGCTCAAGTTCTCCCGGATCCAGAACACCCCGGACCTGATGCCGTCAGATATCACCGGGACCCACATAATCGATGAAAATTCCTCGGGGAAGGACTTCGAGTTCCAGGAGGGGCCGATATTCGCGAACATGGTCCTCGCGGACGAGATAAACCGGGCGACGCCGAAGTCGCAATCGGCGATGCTGGAGGCTATGCAGGAGAAGCAGGTGACCGCGGGAAACCAGACATACCAGCTGGACGACCCGTTCTTCCTCATGGCCACTCAGAATCCTCTGGAGCAGGAGGGCACCTACCCTTTACCTGAGGCTCAGATGGACCGTTTCATGATGAAGATATTTGTGGACTACCCGGAGGACGGGGAGGAGGCGGAGATAGTGGACAGGTTCACCACGGAACTGGACTACAGTCCGGACCTGGAGAACGTCCTCTCCGCGGGTTCCATAATGAAGCTTCAGGAGATAACCCGGCAGGTGCCAATCGCGGACGATATCCGTGACCGGGCGATACAGATAGTAACCGAGACCCGGGACCACGACAACCTCTCGCACGGGGCGTCCCCTAGGGGGTCACTCAACCTGGTGCTGGCTTCAAAGGCCCACGCGCTGCTGGAGGGAAGGACTCACGTCTCGGGAGATGACGTGGAAGAGATAGCAAAACCTGTCCTGCGCCACCGCATCGGACTGGACTTCCAGGCGGAGAGGGAGGGTCTAGAACCTGACGACGTTATCGACAGGATAGTGGGAGAGGTATGATAACTGTAGATTTCCTGGACGAGCTTGACAGGTTCAACCTGGCTCTGAAGAAGCATTCTGAAGGGCTGCACGAGGGCAGGCAGAAGAGCGGGGACACTGGTACGGGGATGATCTTCGAGGACCACAAGAAGTACATCCCGGGCGACGATATCCGCCGCATGGACTGGAAAGCGTACGCGAGGTCGAACGAGTACTATATAAAGAGGTTCGAGGAGGAGAAGAGCGTTACCCTGCATGTCCTCCTTGACCGGAGTAGTTCTATGGATTACGGCCGGTTCAACAAGTACGAGTACGGGGCGAAGCTCGGGGTCGGGCTGGCTTACATGGCGACGAACACCAGCGATCGTTACAGGTTCTCTGTCTTTTCGGAAACGGTGACTGACATCTCTTCTGCGAGGCGTTCACTCAACCCCAGGGAGCTGGTGGACACTCTCAACACCCTGGATTACACTCCTGATTCCAGGTTCGAGCGGTGCCTGACCCAGTACGGTGACTACATAAAGAACACGTCGGTCGTGGTGGTGATATCTGACTTCCTGTCGAGCGAGGGAGATATATCTCGCGGGGTGGAGAGGCTTTCCGACTCTGACATGGTCCTGGTGAACGTGCTGGATGAGACGGAGATCGAACCGGATTTCGAGGGTGACACGATCTTGAAAGACCCTGAGTCAGGAGACAGCCTGAGGACGTATCTCTCGGGGAAGGTGAAAAGCCGTTACGAGAAGAAGATGGAGGAGCACACGGGAAAGGTCGCTGAGGCAGCTGAGAGGAACGGGGCCCGCTACCTGAAGGTTTCTACAGGTGATGATTTCTTCGACTCTTTCATGTCTCTCTGGCAGGAAGTGAACCGTTAGATCGGAAATGGGAGCCGCGCGTGTTTTTTAAAGCTGTACGGAAGAGGGTAAAACGCGTGCCACGGTAGCTCAGTAGGTAGAGCGCGACGCTGTTACACCCGGAGACGATATCCGGGTGGAGATACGTCGTGGTCCCAGGTTCGAATCCTGGCCGTGGCGCTTTTCGCACGGTCATCGAGAAGAGCTTGCTGTTCGACCTGGCCGTGGCGCTCCTCCTCTGGGAAAGTTTAAATTGTATAGAGGCCTAATCCAGACTCATGCCCCACCGTACCTCCTTCGTCCATACCAAGGGCGGAACAGGAAAGACGACTGCGGCGGTGAACGTCGCTGGTTTCCTGTCCAGGAAGGACCAGCATGTTCTTTTAGTGGACGGGGACCCGGAGGGGCACGCCACCAGGAATCTCGGACTAGAACCCGAGAGGCTGGAGGACTCTCTCCACGAACTGCTCCTTTCAGGCGTGGGGAAAAAAGACAATGGCTGGAGAGACTGCGTCTACCCTACTGCATACGGTATCGACGTCGTCCCGGGTTCAAGAGACCTGCACGACACCTACATCGAGCTTTCAGGCGAGAACGCGCTCCAGCCTTCTCTAGAGAGAGTGGAAGGAAGGTACGACCATGTTATAATCGATGCTCCTTCCTCCTACAGGCACGTCGTCACAGAGGCCCTGAAAGCCGCACACGACTACTTCCTGGTCCTGGATTCCAGCATCTTCTCGCAACAGGGAGGGCAGACTCTGAAGAGCTTCCTGAAGAAGTTGCCGAACAGGCACGAGGTGAGAGTTAACCCCACGAAAGCGCTCTACCTGGAGAAAGTTGACAAGGGACCTCTCAAGCGGTTGAAAGAGGGTCTCTTCGGTCCAGGAGAGGGAGAGGCGGAGAGGATAGCCAGAGGTGTTTTCGGTGACAGGCTGACAAAGCTACCGTACTGCAGCGAGGTCGTAAGGTCGCAGTCGGAAGGGAGACCGCTCTCGCATTTTGAAAACGTCCCGAAAGAAGCGAGAGTCTACGAACAGTTGGCCGAGGACCTGATCGAATACAGCTGGAGATAGAAATTAAAGGCTTCTCCTTCTGTAATTCGTATGGTCAACTGCACCGGACTCACCAGCGGTCTCGAAAAAGTACCTTTCGCAGGAGGTAGCCTGAGTTCGAACATGGCGGCACTCATCGAAGGCCTTCAGTGGGTCATCGAAGGTTTCGTGAGTGGAGAACCAGTCGCCATCGCAGCAGCATTAGTTATCACCTTCCTACTGCTCGGAGCACTGGCACTGATATACCGTTTCACCCGTGCAGGAGCCGCTATAATCGCCTTAACAGGTTTCTTCCTTCTATCCCTCTGTTCCCTGTGAATCAGTCCATCAACTCGAGAGAATGACCTATATCGAAACCGAGATGCGGAAGCAGTCCCGCTTCCACTTCCAGGACGTGGCTGTACGGCTCCTCAGAGCTGTAAAATTTCCATGTCTCCGGGTTGATAGTCACAGGGTGCGCGCCATGCACCTCCATCACCTCCATGTCCTCGTCCAGGAACGCGATGTCTAACGGTTGAGGCACGAAAACCATGTCTAAAGGCGCTCTAGTTGGCCTGTCGAACGAGAATAAAGCCCGTCCTTCACGGAAACGCAGGCCGAGGAACTTCTGGAACTGGCTCTCCATCCTCCTGACCTCAGGTATCACTGAACCCGTATCCCGGTTGAATACCCGCATACCGCATGTTCAACTCCACAGCTTGAAATAGCTTTTAACATTGACCGTTTCAAACCAGACCAGGGACAGGGTACTCGTCCAGTTCCTCGGAAGAAGTGGTGGACGGAGAAAATCCGAGAGGATTTTCGGGACCCTGTCGAACGGACGTGAGGCGGGGTAGTGTAGTGGCTATCATCGGCGCTTCGGGGGTGTCGGACGGGAGTTCAAATCTCCCCCCTGCCACTGAGATTTGAACGTGAGAAAGCTTGCTTTCGATGTTCAAATCCCTCCCCTGCCAATCAGGATTTAGAACCACCTCACATCTATCCCCCTGTCCTCTCTACTACGGATAAACCATGCGATCAGGCGTCAGGAGCTGCATATTCTCCTCCTTCGAGGAGTTCCTCGATGTCCCTTGCATCGTTCTCATAGGCCACGTCCAGGAGCTGGCGGTCTACAGGTCTCAGGATGCTATTCATAGTGACTTTGTTGTTGACAGAAGCCCTGTAAGAGCTCATATCGGGATCTGGACGGTGACGGGTCCATACCTCTCCATCGTCCCGTATCCAGAGATCATGCACCATCTCAGACCCATCGTCCCCCCGGCCTGTGACCGGCGCCCGGATCTTCACGTAGAGAGCACCGACATCGAGGCCATCTAGATCTCTCCCGATATCCCGGAAATCAGCCTCTTTCTCCTCCAGGTAGTCGACCACCAGTTTCGCCTTAGTATACGGCGAACCCGTGTCGTGTTCAGACAGGTGCTGCCACTCACTATACATGCCTATCTCCTGTTACCTGATAATTCCCGAAACATTTAATACTCACTATAAATCAGATACGTCTCTTTAGAAACCAGCGCCCCACAAGCGATCTGTGCCCCAAGCTTCCGCAGGATGCGAGGATTTGAAATCCCGAGGGAAACAACGTCCCCGCAGGGATTTGAACCCTGGATCTGTGCCTGTTTGCCCGAGGAAATATCCCTATAACACCGAACTCAGGGCTCCTCCCGGACCCGAGCGAAGCGAGGGTGGAACCTGGTTCGACCGCCACTCGAAACTCCTTCCGGAGTTTCTGCGTTCGCAGGAAATCCGGAGGATTTCCGAGCAAGTGGAAGGGCCTCCTCTTACGTCCGCAAGGCACCGTCTTGTCCGGACTAGACCACGGGGACCTGTAACAGGAACTGTTCCCGGTTTTAATAAGACCTCGGTATTCCAGCCTCTATTTAAAACTTGCCGTAGAAATCGGCGGATATGGAGTCGGAAGAATGCGTTACCTGTGGCAAGAACCTTGACTCGGCAGAGTCTTTCGTGATATTTCCCTGCCCTGACTGTGGGGAGGAGATCGCGCGCTGCAGGAGATGCAAAAAGCTGAGGAACGATTACGAATGCGATAACTGCGGTCTGACAGGTCCCTAGGTGATCAAGATGAAAGCTAAGATTCTGGGAAGCGCACAGGATGGCGGTGTACCGCACCTCCGATGTAGCTGCGATGCTTGCCAGGCTGCAAGAGAAGATCCGAACAAGCAGAGGTACGCCACCGCGCTCAAGGTCTACGATGAGGAAAAGGGCGTCAACTATCTTTTCGACGCTTCGCCCGACATCAGGTTCCAGCTCGGGGACGAGTTCATGGACGGTATATTCATCTCACACGGCCATCTGGGACACGTCACAGGACTTCTCTACCTTGGTAAGGAATCTATCAACTCCAACATGACAGACGTATACTGCAGTGAGAGTGCCGCGGATTTCCTGAAAGAGAACTACCCCTACCGCCTTCTCGTCGACAGGAACAACATCGTCCTGAACACGTTCGAGGAGAACGGACACGAGAACCTGATGGGTATGAAGGTCGACTTCGTCCCGGTTATCCATCGATATGTCCCGACAGATATGCACGCCTTCCGGATAAAGACTGATGATACGAACCTGTTCTACATGACGGACATCGATCACTGGACTGATGATGCTATCAAAGAGGTGGAGTCCGCGGACGTGGCCATAATCGATGGATGCTTCTGGTCTCAAGAGGAGATAGACCGGTACGAAAGGGTCCCTCACCCACCTATCAAAGAGAGCCTAGAGATCTTCGAGGATACAGATACTGACATCATCTTCACACATATCAACCACACGAACCCGGTACTCGACCCGGAATCCGAGGAAAGGAAGAAGGTGGAAGAAGCAGGTTTCAGGATAGCGGAAGAGGGCATGGAGATAGAGCTGTGATATCATGGTAAGAACTAAACGAAAGAAGCACTCGAGCGAGAGTGGAACCGTGATGACCTTCAAGTGGAAGTCACCTGCTTCCCGGGGAAGCAGGTTCGAACACCGTTCCCGTGGAACGATGTGGGGTGCCTCTTAAGATGGGGGAAGTAGCAGTAGTTCTGAAGGTGATGCCAGAAGACACAGAAACAGAACTGGAAGGAGTGAAGGAAAATATAGAGGACAAAGTCGACGTCCAGGACCTACAGGAGGAAGAAGTAGCTTTCGGCCTGAAAGCGTTGAAGGTTTCTACGATCGTGGACGATTCCGAAGGGGGTACAGACGCGGTGGAGAATGCTATCGCAGGTATCGAAGGAGTCCGCTCTGTTGAAGTGGAAGACCTCAGGAAGCTCTAGACCTGTATATTGCCGCCTTCACACACTTCACAACCGAAATCTCTCTTGTGTTCAGGGCAGACAGTCGATCCACAAGCTTCGCAAGTGACAAGGTTCTCCGAGACTTTCCCGCAATGGTCGCATGTTCCGGCCATATCTCACCCAGACTGTTCCTCGTTTAAAAATATTGGATCTGTTATCACTGCACCATGAAACTCTCAGACATGGTGGGATCCTTCCTCGAGAAAGAAGAGGAGGCCCTATCAGACTCCGCCAGGACGGAGATCGACATCATAGCCCAGAACATCGAAGAGAGCCTGAACACAGTTTATGAGGGCAGGAAGAGGAAAGGTTTTGCGGTGGAGACCGATTACCGTGACGATGCCGAGATAGCCGTCCACCAGCGCGGGTACGAGGACCCTTTCTGCCGGGTCGGCCTGACGACAAGGAACGGACCTATCGAGGCGGAATACATCGATACCGACCCAGAACACTATGAGGCTGATTTCCCGCCTGTCGATGAGTCTGTGGGCGCGGTCCGAGACACGCTTCTGATCGAGTCATCTATCCGACAGCGGTCGATCGAAGACCTGCCTGAAACTTACATCCCGAAACAAGGTTAAACCTTCCCACCTTAACCAGTGTCATGGGAACGGATCTCGGCGACCTTATAGAACCTGAAGAGATCGACTTCGAAAAGATGAACGACCGCACCATCGCGGTCGATGCCATGAACACGCTCTACCAGTTTCTATCGATAATAAGGCAGAGGGACGGGACGCCGCTGAAAGACTCGCATGGAAGGGTGACCTCCCATCTCTCAGGGCTTTTCTACAGGACCGGTAAACTGTACAGGAAGAACATCAGTACCGTATACGTCTTCGACGGTGAAACACCCGAACTGAAATCCAAGGAGAGTGCAGAGAGGAGGAAAAAGAGGGAGGAAGCCAGGGAGGAGTGGGAGGAGTTGAAGGAGGAGGGTAAGATGGAAGAGGCGTTCACCAAAGCTACGCAGTCCTCAGAGATCAATGAGGATATGATCCTAGAATCGAAGAAGCTTCTCGATGCCATGGGAGTTCCGTACGTGCAGGCTCCGAGCGAGGGAGAGGCACAGGCCGCACAGATGAACAAACAGAGTAATGCATGGGCTGTAGGAGGTCAGGACTGGGATTCCTTGCTCTTCGGTGCTGACAGGATGGTCCGGAACCTTACGATAACAGGGAAGAGGAAGGTGCAAGGGAAACAGGAGTACAGGGAGGTTGTCCCGGAGAAGATAGATGCGGATGATGCGTTCGAACAGTTCGGTTTCGGGAGAGAGAAGCTTGTCTGGCTCGGGGTCCTAATGGGGACCGATTACAACCCTGGGGGGATCAAGGGCATAGGACCGAAGCGTGGACTGGACCTCGTTCGGGAACACGACAGCTTCGAGTCGCTGAAGGAAGATGAGAAGTTCGAGTGGGAGCATGATGTTGAACCTGAGACCATAATAGATTTCTTCATGGACCCTCCTGTCGAGGAGGACGTGAATTTCGAGGGGGGAGAGCCGGACAGGGAGAGGATCATAGAGATCCTGGTCGAAGAGCACGAGTTCTCGGGTGACAGGGTAGAGTCATCCCTCGACAAGTACATGGATGCGAGGAGTGAGAGGCAGAGGGGGCTGGAGAGCTTCACTTAAACCTTTAAACCGGGGAAGATCTACCGTTTTTAAACCTGCTCTCAAATCCTTCTCTGTGTTGGAACTCAAAAAAGAGCTTCTGGACATCGTGGATAAGATGGACAGGGACGTGGAAGCGGTCATCGTTGAAGGTAGAAGAGATAAAGAGGCGCTCGAGAAAGCAGGTTTCTCCGGGAGGATCTATACGTGTTCAGAGGATACAGACGGTATAGTATCTGTGGCGAGAGAGGTGAGAGAGAGGCACGACTCGGTCGCGATCTTGACCGACTTCGACCAGGAGGGTGACGACCTGTACGGGAAGTTACGGGGAAGTATCCCGGAAAGCAAGGTCAGGACCATCTGGAGGAAGAAGCTCGGGAAGGTACTGACGCAGAAAGGTCGGCGTGACATCGAGTCTATCAACAACATCATGGAATAGTTTTATTTCCCGGTCTGACGAAGGAAACGTTATGGAACCTGAAGAGGTCATCCGGAAGATAGAGGAGGTGGAGATCCAGGGCGCGACGGCTGTCGCGGAGAGAGGTATAGAACTTCTAAAGGAGCTGGAAGATGAGGGTAGAGAGGGTGAGATCGAGGATTACAGGCAGGAACTGAGGGATGCGAGGCCTACCGAACCCCTGCTCTTCAACGCTCTCGATATATCAAAGGATAGGGGTTATGGGCCGGTACTCGAACATATCAGGGATGCGAAGGAGATGATTGTAGAGAACGGTTCCGGACTGGTCGAGGACGGCGATGTTATCTACACCCACTGCCACTCCTCAACTGTTACCTCCGTGCTGAAGGAAGCTTTCGGAGAGAAGGATTTCGAGGTTCACGCCACAGAGACCCGTCCGCTGTACCAGGGCAGGACTACCGCGGAAGAACTCTCGAAAGAAGGAATCCCTGTAACCTTCCACATCGATTCAGGTGCTTTGAACGCGTTGGAAGAGGCTGACAGGATGTTCATCGGTTCGGATGCATTCCTTCCTTCAGGCGGAGCTATCAACAAGATCGGGAGCAAACTGTTCGCGGAGGCCGCAGAGAAGAGAGGAGTGCCTGTGAACGTTTTCGTTGATTCGTGGAAACTCGACCCTGAAGGGAGGTTCGAGAAAGAGGAGAACATCGAGGAGAGGCCCTCGGAAGAGGTCTGGGCAGACGCTCCGGGAGGAGTGAGAGTTTCCAACCCTGCGTTCGAGAAGGTGGACGCGGAACTTATCGATGCGGTAGTATCAGAACTAGGTGTTCACGGACCAAACCGATTTATTGATGCAGTGAGAGACAGTTATCCCGAGGTGTTAAGATGACAGAAGGCATGGAATACGAGGAATTTGTAGACGAGGGTTACGAACCAGGAAACGAGGAACTGGTATGTTATTTCTACTTCGAGCACGTGGACGAGGTGGAGTTCGAGTGGGCTGCCGGCGGTATCGCTGCAGAGTCCTCTGTTGGAACGTGGGAACCCGGCCTGAAGACCATGAACGATTCGGTCAAGGAGCATTCCGCGACGGTCTTCCAGTTAGACGAGGATAACGGGCGGATAAGTGTGGCCTACCCTCCGGAACTGTTCGAGTCAGGGAACCTTCCGCAGATACTGAGCTCCATAACCGGTAATATCTACGGCTTGGAAGAGATCGAGAGATTGAGGCTCCTGGACGTGGAGTTTTCGGAAGCAGTTGCCGGACGGTTCCTCGGTCCGCAGCTCGGTCTCAAGGAGGTTAAAAAGAGAGCAGGGGCGGAGGAACGACCTCTTGTAGGGACCATAGTCAAGCCCAAGCTCGGTCTTACATCAGAGGAGCACGCCTCAGTTGCGTACGATAGCTGGAAAGGCGGCCTGGACATCGTCAAGGACGACGAGAACCTGGCATCGATGCAGTTCAACGATTTCGACAAGAGAGTCAAGAACACGCTCGATGCGAAGAAGCAAGCGGAAGAGGAGACAGGGGAGAGCAAGATATACTTCCCTAATATCACAGCACCTGTAGCGGAGATGAAAAGGCGCGCTGAACTTGTCATGGACAACGATGGTTCGTACGTCATGATAGACATCCTGACAGCAGGATGGTCTGCGGTGCAGGAGATGAGGGAATACCTGGAGGGACGCGACATCGGAATCCATGCACACCGGGCTCAGCACGCAGCCTACACTCGTCTCAAGACACACGGTATATCCATGCTCTCGATAGCAAAGTTCGCCCGTCTGGTCGGAGTGGACAACCTTCACGCAGGAACCGTCGTGGGAAAGATGGAGGGTGGAAAGGAGGAGGTTCAGGAGATCTACAGCTTCCTCAGGTCCGACTGGTTGGAAAAGAAGACCACGATACCTGTAGCTTCTGGAGGCCTCCATCCGGGACTGGTCCCGGACCTTGTGGATTTGCTGGGCGAGGACATCGTGATACAGGCAGGAGGAGGAGTACACGGCCACCCGGGAGGGAGCGAAGCAGGGGGTAGAGCGTTACGTGCAGCGGCGGACGCGGTAAAGGAGGGCAAGACTCTGGAGGAAAAGGCTGAAGAAGTAGAAGAACTCCAAGAAGCGCTGGAGAAATGGGGGAGGGAGGAGACCTGAGATGGTCAGCGGTATAGGACTGCTCGGTTCCGCGCTCTTACCTGTCGCCTGGCTGCTGGAGACGTACAGGACTTACGAGGCAAGGGACCTCGAGGCGGTAGACCCGAAGTTCGTGGCTCTGTACGTCCTGGGGAGCGCGCTACTGGCATACCACGCGTTCCAGATCCAGGATCTCCCGTTCATCGTGCTTAACGTTACCATGGTGATGTTCACCGGGACGGAGCTCGCACTGCTTTTACACGTGAAAAGAGGTGATAACGGTGAATCTTGAGATAGAACAGGTGGACATGGAGACTGAAGCCCCGATAGTTATACTGAACAGAAACGATGCGGAGGATCTGGGAGCGAACCCTCTCGACAGGGTCCAGATATCGGATAATGGGCAAAAAATTGTCGGGATAGTCGATATCACAGATGAACTCGTTGAGGAGGGGAAACTCGGGGTTACAGACCGTCTCAGTTACCTGGAAGGCGAGGTAGAACTCTTGCTCGCCTCCCGGCCCGAATCCGTGAAGCATATCAAGGAGAAGCTGGACGACGAGGAGCTGGAGAAGGAAGACCTGGAAGAGATAGTAAAGGATATCAACGAGAACCGGTTGAACGACGTGGAGATGGGCGCCTACGTGACAGGCATCTATACGAACGGTCTCTCACTGCAGGAGACACAGCACCTGACCGAAGCCATGACCGACATCGGTGACGTGATCGAGTGGGAAGATGATATACTGGCGGACAAGCACTCGATCGGTGGAGTCGCTGGTAACAGGGTCACGCCGATAGTCGTTCCTATCGTAGCAGCTGCCGGTATCAAGATACCGAAGACCTCCTCCCGCGCTATAACCTCTCCTGCAGGAACTGCGGACACGATGGAGGTTTTCGCGGACGTTGATTTCTCTATAGAAGAGATAAAGGAGCTCGTGGAGGAGACGAACGGGTGCATGGTGTGGGGAGGCTCTGTCAACCTTTCACCCGTTGACGACAAGATAATACGTGCTGAGCACCCTCTTTCCCTCGACCCGGAGGGACAGGTGATCGCTTCGGTACTCTCGAAGAAGAAATCCGCAGGTTCCACGCACTCGGTCATCGACATCCCGTACGGTGAGGGTTCAAAAGTGGACAACCTCTCCGACGCGAGAGACCTAGCGAAGAAGTTCAAGCGGGTAGGAGACCATATCGACATGGAGATCGAGTGTACTATAACTACAGGGGGAGAACCTATAGGTAGAGGTATCGGGCCTGTAATGGAGGCCAGAGACGTTCTACAGGTCCTGGAAGGCAACGGGCCTGAGGACCTGAAGCTGAAGAGTCTACGTCTCGTGGACATCATCTTCGAGATGGCTGGTGTAGAAGAGGAAGCCCGAGATATCCTGGAGTCAGGAGAGGCGTTAGAGAAGTTCAGGGAGATCATAGAGGCGCAGAACGGCGACCCGGATATAGATACCGAAGACCTGGAACTCGGAGAACACCGAGAGACTGTGAAAGCGGGTAGGGACGGTTTCGTGACACACATAAGCAACGAGATGATCAGTGACATCGCGAGGCGTGCAGGAGCCCCGAAGGACCTGAAAGCGGGTATAGACCTCCACAGAAAGGTAGGTGCGGAAGTGGAAGAGGAAGAGGAACTGTTCACCGTTTACGCGGAGAGAGAAGACAAACTGGAAGAGGCTATAGAGCTGGCGGAGGACACAGAAGCTGTCAGGTTGAGAGGGAAGGAGGCCTCATTCGTTGAGAGGGTCTGAGATGGATGGAGTAGTTCTAGCAGTCCTGGACGGGCTAGGAGTTCGGAAGGGAGAGGATGGGAACGCTTTCCTACACGCTGATACACCGAACCTGGACAGGCTCTTCTCAGAGAATCCTTACACTGAGCTCAGGGCATGGGGAGAGGCTGTCGGGCTGCCCGAAGGCTATATAGGTAACTCGGAGGTCGGGCACCTCCACATCGGGTCTGGAAGGGTCGTAACCCAGGAACTGGTGCGGATAAACAAGTTGATATCTGAGGGAAAGTTCCCGGAGAAGGAAGCCCTAAAAGAAGCTGCAGAGGAAGCTAAAAGGAAGGACTCAAGGGTCCATGTTATGGGGATCGCCTCGGACGGAGGGGTACACGGCCACGTCAACCATATCCTCGCTTTGATGGAGTTCTTCGCGGACAGAGGTTGCGAGGTGGAGACTCATGCCTTTCTCGATGGACGGGATGTACCTCCGGAGTCCGCATCCGGCTACCTGGAACAGATCCAGGAGAAGTCTGAAGAGGTCGGGAACGGCTCTCTCGGTTCCTTCATGGGCCGGTATTACTCTATGGACAGGGACGATAACTGGGATAGGACGGAGAAAGCGTACAGGGCGTTGATCAGCGGGGAAGGTCACAGGGCCGAGGACTGGGAAGAAGGTCTGGAAGATAGGTACGAAGATGACCGGAACGACTATTTCGTGGAGCCTGTGATCCTGGAAGGGTTCGAACCGGTGGAGGAGGGGGACGTTGTCGTGTTCTCGAACTGGAGGGAGGACCGGGCGAGGCAGCTTACCCGGGCGTTCATACAGCCCGATTTCGGTCCTTTCGAGACAGACGATCCTGAAAAATTCTATTTCGTGTCAATGATGCCTTACGAGGACCATTTCGACAATCCTTCAGTACTCGAGGAGGAGATTGTGGAGCCTACCCTCGGCGAGATCCTGTCCGAGAACGGGAGGAAAGAGCTCAGGCTGACCGAGAGCCAGAAGGAGCCGCACGTCACCTATTTCTTCGACGGGCAGAGAGAGGAGAAATTCCCTGGAACCGATACGAAGATCTTCGAGTCCGCTGACCTCCCCTCTTACGATAGAAAGCCGGAGATGGAATCTGGAAAGATCACAGAATACGCGGAAGAAGCGATGATGGAAGGAGAACACGATTTCATCCTGATCAACTACCCGAACTGCGATCTTGTAAGCCATACAGGAGACCTGGATGCGGCTGTGGAAGCGGTGGAGACTGTGGACGAGATGGCTGGTAGGCTGGAAGAAAAGGCGAGAGAGAACGACTACACGCTTATACTGACCTCCGATCACGGCAACTGCGAGGAGATGACCGGAGAGTTCGAGACCTCCCACACCCTCAACCCTGTTCCTTTCTGCCTGGTGAACGGTCCGGAAGGACTGGAACTGGAGGAGAACAGTGGACTGGTGAACATCGCTCCTGCAGTTCTCCAGTTGATGGGCCTCCAGAAGCCTTCAGTGATG
>JALIDP010000018.1 GCA_022865215.1 Candidatus Nanohalarchaeota archaeon QJJ-7
TGTTCCCTGAATCTTTCGCGGACCTCGCCGTATCGCTGGGAGGGTGGCTGCCGTGGGTGAGCCCGGCTGCTGATCCGCTCACCCAGGCGATATTCGTGGCGGTCGCTGTGCTTGTCATCGCGTGTCCCTGTGCGCTCGGCCTGGCAACTCCTGCTGCGCTGATGGTCGGGACAGGGAAGGCGGCGGAGAACGGGGTGATATTCAGGAACGGGGAGGCCATCCAGACTATGCGGGAGCTGGACTCCATAGTGCTGGACAAGACAGGGACTCTCACGAAAGGAGAACCCGAGGTGACCGATATACTGGGGGAGGACGAGGAGAGACTGCTCCGGATGGCCGCGTCGGTGGAGAGCGCGAGCGAGCACCCACTCGGCCAGGCGATAGTCCAGCACGCGGAGGAGAGGAGTATAGACCTCCTGGATGTAGAGGGATTCGAGAGCTTCACGGGTAAAGGTGTGAAAGGTGAGGTAGACGGGGATGATGTGCTGGTCGGGACCGTGGAGCTGATGGAGGAGAGAGGGGCAGGATCAGGGTACGAGGCAGAGAAAGAGGAACTGGAAGAAGAGGGCAAGACTGCGATGCTCGTATCTGTATCGGGAGAGGTGGAAGGGGTTATAGCTGTGGCGGACACGATAAAGGAGGATGCGGAAGAGGCCGTGGAGTGGCTGAAAGGTGCTGGTCTGGAGGTCTGGATGATCACAGGAGACAATGAGAGGACTGCCAGCGCGATAGCCGGACAGCTCCAGATAGATAACGTGATATCTGAGGTTCTGCCGGAACAGAAGATAGAGAAGGTCCGGGAGTTGCAGGATGGGGGAGACAATGTGGGGATGGTGGGTGACGGCATAAATGATGCTCCAGCACTGGAACAGGCCAACGTGGGGATAGCCATCGGAACAGGTACGGATATAGCGATAGAGTCCTCAGACGTGACACTTGTTGAGGGAGACCTCATCACCATCCTGAAGGCGTTCGATCTCTCCAGGGCTATCTTCACCAAGATAAAGCAGAACCTGTTCTGGGCTTTCATCTACAACGTTGTAGCGATCCCTGTGGCGTTCGCAGGCCTCCTCCACCCTGTAATAGCAGAAATGGCCATGGCATCCTCCTCTATCTCAGTAGTCACGAATGCCAACCGTCTCGGGGACTGGGAGTTTGACCTCAAAAATTAGTTCTTTCCAAATAGTAGTTACATTTAAAAAGATTCAGTTGTATATAAATGTTGTCCCTCAAACGGGAACACCGAAAGTGAACAAAGCTTTAAAAGTGTTTGCCCGCAATGGTTGGAAGCCACGTCGGGGGGCGTGGGGGTGCAAAATCAATGGAAGCATTTGCAGAAGCTGACGTCGCAACTGTCGAAGAAGAACCAGAGATGTGTCCCAGCTGTGGTTCTACTGATATCGAAACAGGGGTAGAGGGCAAGGAATGTGCCGAGTGTGGCAACGATATAGGTTCCTCTAAAAGTTCCAGTAGAGGTTCAGGTTTCCAGACAGATACTAGTCAGCCCTCCTATTCTGGTATAGAGAAATGGCAGACCTCCAGGGGGTCTGATTCCACGTTCGAACTATCCGAGCTTAACCGGATAATCTCCCAGCTTGAACTACCGCAAGATGTCCACGAGAGAGTGACTGAACTGGTGGAGAAGGCGAAAGATAAGGGGCTGATGCGGGGAAGAGACATGAACGAGATGCTTTCCGCCCTGATCTATATCGTCGCCAGGGAGGAAGGGACTCCAAGGACACTGGACGAGATCTCTGATGTGACAGGCGTTGGAAAACGGAGGATAGGCAAGTCCTATAGATACATCGGCAGGGAGATGGACATGCGTGTAGTCCCTCCACAGCCTGAAGACCACATCAAGCGGTTCGCTGATAAGCTGGATCTTTCTGATACGGTAAGAGAGGAGGCCAAGAAGATAATCGACGAGGCCAAGGAGAAAGAGATCCTTGCTGGCAAGGCTCCTACCGGCATCGCAGCATCCGCCCTCTACATCGCTTCCAACATCGAGGGGGAAAAGAGGACGCAGAAGGAAGTTGCAGAGATGCTGAATGTCACCGAGGTCACGGTCAGGAACAGGTCCAAGGAGCTGGTGGAAGAGCTCGGTCTCGGGGACCAGTTCGAGATCCAGAGCTGACCTTACCAGTAAGATCCCCGACCAACTCTGGAAAAGGATCGGTTTCTCGGGAATATTGGAAATTTGAGCAGGTTATAGAAAGGCTTTTTCCGCGAGATACCTGCATGGAGTACACCATCAAGGAGCTTCCGGAGACAGAGCGGCCGAGAGAGCGCCTGAAACAGCAAGGAGTTGAAGCGCTGAGCGATGCGGAACTCCTCGCGATAGTCATCCGGTCAGGTACACAAAGGAAAAATGTGGTGGAAATCTCGAGGGAACTTCTTTCAGATCTCGGGATGGACCGGCTCGCCTCAGCCTCTGTAAGGGAACTGGAAAAGATCGAGGGGATAGGAGAAGTAAAGGCGGCACAGTTGGTGGCTGTGTTCGAGGTCAGCAGGCGTTTTCTCAATAGTTCTGAAGATAACGAGAGAGTGGAGAGCTACACGGAGGCCAAAAGCCATGTGGAGGAGATGCGGTATTTCGAGGAGGAGAACTTCGGCATCATCTGCCTGGACAGCGGTAACATGCTCCTCTCGAAACATCTCTCCCTTTTCCGGGGCTCAGTGAACGAGGTGGAGATAAAGGCGAGAGTGGTGGCGAAGAAAGCACTGAGGGAGAACGCCTCCGCGGTCGTGCTGGCGCACAACCACCCTAGCGGCGACCCCGAACCTTCACGAGAGGACATAGGGGTTACAGACGAAATCAGGAAGGCGCTGGACCTGGTGGACGTGGACCTGCTGGACCACATCGTTGTGGGAAGCGATAGATGCACGAGTCTGAGGAAGGAAGGCTACATATAGTTAAAGCTTCGAACCGGTTCAAATCCATGATAGATCTCATGGCGATATCGATATTCATGGTATTCGGTCTTATAGGTATCCTCGGCCTTTTACTCACTGTCTACGTCATCTATGACGTTCTGATAGAACAGACGGAGATGCAGCCTGTAGAGAAACTTATCTGGATAGCGGCCATCGTAGCATTCAACATCTTCGGGATCATCGCGTATCTCATAATGGTCAAGTCGCAGGAAGATTACCTGATGGATAGGATCTCTTTGGGAAATGAAGAGAAAAAACTGGACGAGATCGAACGTTTACAGCAACTGAAGGAGGAAGGTGCTCTGACCGATGATGAATTTGAAGAGGAGAAGCAAAAGTTGCTCGAGGACGGAGATTGACCCGCAGGTTCTTAACCCTCAGTCTCTCCTCACAATCCATGGATAGATCGGACGTAGAGCTCTCACCGACCGCTATCAACCTCTTCATCGAGTGCAGGAGATGTTTCTGGCTGAAGTATCACGAAGGCAGGAAGAGGCCTTCCGGACCGTTCCCCTCGCTCCCGAACGGTATGGACCGGGAGATAAAGAACCACTTCGATAGGTACAGGCAGAAGGGTGAAGTGCCGCCGGAACTGGAACAGAGCGATATCCCGGCGGTGCCGTACCCACAGGGAGAGTTTCTACAGAGTTGCAGGGACTGGAAGAGACCACCACGGTACGAGAAGGACGGGGCGGTTCTGCGGGGCGCGGTGGACGACCTTCTCAACACGCGGGGAGGCGACATCGTGGTGATGGACTACAAGACTAGGGGTTACCCTCCAAAGGAGGATACAGGAGTTCCACACTACTACGAGAGGCAGGTGAACCTGTACAATCTCATACTGGCGAGCAACGGCTACTCTACAGCGGACTTCGGTCTCATCCTGTACTACTATCCTGACCGATTACTGGAGGATGGCGAGATGCTTTTCCACAACGAGTTCCGGAAGGTGGAAATCGACCTGGAACAGGCGAGGGAGACTTTCGGGGAAGCTGTGGAAACGCTGCAGGGCGGGGAACCTGAACCCGGTAAGGACTGCGACTTCTGCCAGTGGGAACTGCAACAGAAATAAAATTCTCGCACAGATGTGAAATTCCACAGACTGAACCGGGCTTCAGAAGATGAGGATGTAAGCTGAAGCTGTTATGAAGGAGAGGACCGCAGCAGTCACGAGAAGGCCCAGATTGCTCCCGCTACCCGTTGATTCCTCTCCTTCCTCCTCTTCCAGTTTCACATCCAGGTCGCGGAAGTGTTCGAAGAGTTCTCGGTCCCGCGGTTCAGCGGGCCGTGGAGAGGATCCACATCCCATGCGACCGGCACCGGCCCCAGAGTTTTTATCTCTTTATCCGGACGAGAAGGAGACCTCCAGAGAAGATTTACCCTTCAGAACCCTTGCAAACGTGAAATTCGGCGCAAAGAATATGTGTTTATAAAAGGGTCTCAAGTGTTGGGGAGGTAGAGGTGAAAAAGATGACAACAAGATCGAAACTGTTCGCAGCCTTCGGAGTCCTCGCTCTCTTCGGGATTCTGGTCCCTGCAGCCTCGGCCATGCCAGGTGACCAGGCACACGAGAGTGAGAAGATGCAAGATCCGATTACCGGTCCTGCGGAAGCTTCTGAAACGGAGCATCCTATGGAGCGGATGCGCGGCGGCATGCACCATGCAGGCATGATGCAGGATGGAGATCACGCGGAAGCTGGTCAAGCATCACCTAGAATGGGTGGTTTCTCGATGGAGATGCCCAGCCAGGTTCCTGGATTCGTGACAGAGATCCAAAAGTCCATCTTCAGCTTCCTGAACGACGATATCACCGCCCAGGAGTTGAGTAGCAGCATCCAGGACTCCGTACCTGAAAACGAAACCGCGGAGTAAAACCCCGCGGCCTTTCTTCTTTCTTTTAAATTCTGAAGTGGGAGTTAGATACATGAACCAGTCAAAAGCGATGGCTTTCCCTGTAACCCTGTTCATACTTCTATCCGGTACCGGTGCGGCCCAGCCACCTAACACGCCTCCAGGACATATGACAGAGGATATGATGTCCCAGAGTCCCGGGACCTGGGCTGTGGTCGGACTCAGTGTCCTCCTCACGCTCGCAGTTCTCACGGCTATCTACTGGTTCTGGTTCAAGGACCGTGAAACTGTCACTGTCGAAACGGACGAGGACAAGCTGCTGAAGGTGCTGGACGAGAAGGGAGGTAAGACGACACAGCCGGTTCTGAAGGAGGAGACAGGTTGGAGCGCATCTAAGATCTCCCGGGTGACTGACCGGCTGGAGGATGAAGGAGAGCTGGAGAAGCTCAGGCTCGGCAGGAAGAACATCGTCCAGAGACCGGATAAGTCGGCAGGAGAAAACGATTGAGAACGATTAAGCTTTCAGTCCTCACTGGAAAGGTTCTCGTTCACTTGCCTGAGAAGAGCCCTTTCATAGAAATCTGAACCCGGCTCTATTTCGTTCGACTCTTCCCCCACTCACGATCACTATTCGATCTATTCTACCAGGCACTTTATAATTCCAGCGGTCAGCTTCGGATGTAACAGAGATTTTTATTCTATCAACGTAAACTCGAGACATGACTGCGATAGCCTGGATCCGGAGAGAGATGAGGATCGAGGATAATACTGCTCTGATTGAAGCAGCGAAGGAACACAGAGAGGTCGTTCCTTTCTACGTGATAGACGAGGAGCTTTTCCGAAAGAAAGAACTCGGCTATCCGAGAGTCAAGTTCTGGCATGATTCTCTCCTGGAACTGGAAGAGATGTTCGAGGATAGGGGTTGGGACCTCGTGGTCCGGAAAGGGAAACCGTTAGAGGAGATCGAGAAGGTTGTTGAAGAGGCTGGAGTCGATGAGGTATTCTATAACACGGATTATACCCCCTATGCCCGGGAGAGGGATGAGAAGGTGGAAAAAGAGTTGGAAATTCCTGTACGCGGTGTGAAAGATCTGGTGATGTTCGAGAAGGAGGAGATCACTACGAACCAGAACAGTCCTTACAAGGTCTACAGTTATTACAGGGACAAGTGGTTCGAGAGGGAGAAACCAGGGCCGAGAGAAGTACCGGAGTTCCAAACACCGGTGATCGGATCACATGAGATACCTGACCTGGAGAGCCTCGGTTTCGAACGACCGGAAAGGCTGGGATGGATCTGGAACCCTGGAAGGAAAGGAGGGTCAGAACGACTGGAAAGTTTCAGGGAAAAGATAGGATACTACGAGAAAAAACGGGACTATCCTGCAGAGGACGCGACTTCGAAGCTTTCGCCACACCTCAAGTTCGGGACCGTTTCGATACGTGAAGTGTTCCAGGCCGCGGAGGAAGCTAGAAAAGGGGGAGCTGATGAAGAGGGTGTGAGAACCTGGGAAGAGGAATTGGCGTGGCGGGACTTCTATTTCCAGGTTCTATGGAACTGGCCGGAAACGGTCGAGGAGGCGTTCCTGCAGAAGTACCGCGGTCTCGAATGGAACTCGAAGGAGGAGGCGAAAAGGCGCTGGAAGAGTTGGGTTGAAGGTAGGACAGGCTACCCTTTCATTGATGCAGGGATGCGGCAGCTGGAGAGAACCGGATGGATGCACAACCGACTGAGGATGGTGGTCACCTCTTTCGCGTGCAAGGATCTGTGGTTGGACTGGCAGGATGTCCACGACTACTTCTCACGTAACTTCGTGGACGCGGAGGTCTCAGCGATGGTCGGGGGAATCCAGTGGGCGTACTCTATAGGTACTGATGCTCAGCCCTACTTCCGGGTTTTCAATCCCTGGACACAGGGAGAAGATTACGACCCCGAAGGGGAGTTCATACGGGAACAGGTACCGGAACTGGAGGAGGTTCCGGACGAGTATATCCATCGCCCATACGAGATGCCGGAAGAGGTGCAAAAAGATTCAGGATGCATCATAGGGGAGGACTATCCCGAACCTATAGTGGACCATCAGGGACAGAAAGATAAGGCGGTGGAGAAGTTCGAGGAGTTAACAAACTGATCTGGATCACACCTTCGCCACTAGCTCACCGGATCCTTCCGCATCAAGTAACTGCTGGGCGAAGTCGGACTGTTCCTTCAGTGCTATCTTCCCGCCGCGACCGACAGTGGCTGAAAACATCGACTCGTTCCCGCGATAGAACTGCACGTCCCGACCGCTGTACCTCTCGTCGACCATCACAACCACCTGGTCCCCGGAGTCATCGAGCGTGTAGTTGATCTCCTCCTCGCCATCTCCAACTCCTCCTTCCCGGGGCTCGACTGTTATGTTGATACCGACCTCTTCTTCGATCCGGTCGATGTTCTCTCCTCCCTGTCCTATCAGGCCTGCGATATCACCTTCCTCAACGTAAAGCGTGATATGGTCCTCGGACTCGAACTCGACCATCGGATCGTCCACGTACTGCGAGAGGTCGTGCTCCAGCTGCCTGGCAGCGAACTGCTCCATCTTGGAACCGGTGTCCTCTCCGGTCACAGGGATCACAACAGTTTCCTCCCCGTAGGTGTAGATCTCGTATTCCGGATTGTCTGTCTCGAAGTCCTTGACCTGGATGACCGGCCGCGCCAGATCCGCTTCCGTCATACCTGTCGGGACCTTCACGGTCAGCTCCAGCTTGTAGACTTTCGATACTTCCGCGTTCTCTATGAATACTACAGTGTCAACAACCTGCGGGATGACACCGAGTTCGACCCTCCCGATCAACCGTTGAATCGAGTCCAGCGCGTCTGAAGCGTGTACAACCCCCATCATACCGACCCCTGCCAGCCTCATGTCTGAGAACACTTCAAAGTCTTCGGTCTTCCTGACCTCGTCGTATACCGTGTAGTCAGGCCTGACGAGCAGGAGAAGATCACCGGTGTTCTCCATCTCCCCCTCCAGTTTCGAGTATTGAGTGATCTCAGGACCGACCTGGAGGTCCCTCGGGTGCTCCATCGTCTTGACCACCTTCCCTTCCTCCTCGTATACTTCTGCGAGAGCCTGGGCGAAGGTCGACTTGCCGTGTCCTGGCGATCCCGCTATCAATATACCTTCTGCCTTTTCTGTCAGTCTCTTCCTCAACTTATCTGAGATATCGTAGTCGTCGAGCTCGACCTTGGCTATCGGCCGCACCGCAGTGATCTCTCTTGCCTCGGAGAACGGTGGCTGGGTCATCGCGATCCGTAGATCACCTATCTGTACTACGGTCGCACCCTCCATGTCCATCTCCATCAGTCCCTCATCGGAAGATTTCGCAGTCTCTATAACCTCTTTCATCAGCTGTTGTAGATCAGCTTTCGACAGTTCTTCATCCCCGATATCCTGGTATTCAAGTTCTCCAGGCTCCCCTCTTTTCGCCTTGGGGACGTCTCCCTGCTTCAGGTGGACGGACATCACCCCTTCTTCGAAATAGTCGCGGATAGAGAACTCCACCTCATGATCCTTCTCGAAGAACTTGACAGGCGTTCCCTTCGCCTCCGCGACCCGGTACTGCACATAATCAGCTGTGTAAAGGGTCGCTTCCTCTTCCTCAGCGATATCACGTATAAGTGCATCTATACGGCCTTCAGCAGCCATATCGACCTCTTCTTCTGTCGCTCTCCTCCCGATATAGCTGACCTCTACTTCCTGTGAATCAGCGTACTCCTGTAAAGTCTTCAGTTCCTCCAGACCTGCGTATCCGATCTCTCTACCCTCGTTCGCCTGACCTTCAAGCTCGTCTACGACCAGTTCGGGCACCAGGACCTCTGCATCCTGCAACCTGTTCAGTTCCACCAGCTCCGTCAGTTTCCCGTCGATGATGACGGACGTGTCAGGGACTATCTTCTCTGTCATGTTCGAACCATCTCTGCCAAGGTTTAATAATGAGCCTGTCTCTATACGCGAGATCTTCCCATCTCCAGGTCAAAGAGTCCCTCTAGAATAGTGGAAGTAACCTGGAATATATCATCTCTCCTCATAAGCTCAGGTCTCGATATCTCTATTTTGTATCCAGACCCGGGATCCCGGTCGATAGACATATGATACCTGTCTGCTTCCTGGACAAGCCCCCAGTATTTCTTGGTTCCAGGAACTAGACAAGGCGGTTCATTGGAGGAAATGCTTGCATGTCCTCCTTCATAGTCACTCTCCCAAGAATCAGGAATCCTCTCGTCAACTATGGCTTCCATCGCTCCAGCTGGATCCCTCTCAGTGTAGATTGTAAGACCTTCCCCCTCATCTTCAATCCTGTAGCTGTCATCCACTAAGAGTCTCACACCGTATTCTTCAAGAGGATGTGTCGCCTCCATCTAAGACACCTTTGTACCTACTTTATTGAACTAACACTTTAAAATAGAGTGGCTTTATGCCGTTGTAGCCCATTAATTAAAAAGAGATATTCTAACCAGCATCCCTATATGCGATACAGGGACAACCTCCCCTTAGCGGGTGCGAACCTCATCCGCATGATCTACATGCTGGGGCTGGTGATAGTCCTCCAGCTGTACATGAAGGAGCTCGGAGCCTCTCCGTTCGAGATAAGTCTCCTTGAGGTCATGTTCTGGACCGGTCTCTTCGTATTCTCCCCTCTCTGGGGGGCTATATCGGACGCTTCGGGCAGGAGGAAGGTATTCCTCACCGCCAGCATAGTTTCCGCAGCCGCAGTAATACCGTTCTTCGCGTTCGCAGACACGGTATGGGCGGTACTCGGACTCCGGTTCGGGTTCGCGGTCCTCGCCTCCGCCTTCCCTCCAGTCGCGCTGGCCTCCATGTCGATGGGAGCGGAGAAGAAACACCGGGGTAGAAGCCTGGCACCGTACCACTCCTCGAGAGCGATAGGGTTCCTGATCGGATGGGGTGGTGCAGGTATACTGCTGGACGCGGTAGGTTTCACACTAACGTTCTATTCCCTCGCAGCCATCGGACTGCTCGGTTTCATCGTTTCCCTCATAATAACAGATGTGGACACGCCTGAAGAGGTCTCCCTGGAGGAGGTATGGGGTAAGGCGAAAAGGCGGTGGTTGCCTTCGAGAAGGGATAGTTCGTTGCGGGAGAGAGGGCTGAACTATCTTTATCTCGGTATATTCATCAGGAAGGCAGGGATACTCGGTCTGAACTCACTGGTAGTCGTCTACGCGGTCGAGAGCCTCGGTATGTCTGCTTCAGTCGCAGGTCTTCTCTTAGCACTGAACCCGCTTCTACAGTTATTCTTCATCGACCTCTTCGGAGTCCTGGTCGACAGACATGGAAGGAAGAAGATAATACTTCTCGGGTTCCTGGGAACTGTCCCGGCACCCCTCCTGATCAGTGCGGCGTACAGTCCCTGGGTCTTCGGTCTGGCGTACGCGCTGGTCGGGTTCAGCTTCGCGGCAGTGGTCCAGGGAACGACAGCGTTCATAGGAGACGTCGCACCGGAGAAACGGCAAGGGGAACTTATGGGATTCCGGAAGTCCGCGCAGGGACTGGCAGGTATCGTTGGGCCATTGACGGCGGGAGCGGTCGCGACCCTCTACGGTTATGAATGGATGCTTTACACAGTTACGGGGATGATATTCCTCGGGTTCCTCGTCACCTGGCTCGGTACATCGGAAACGCTGGACGAGAAGGTGGACCATATCTCGGTGCGGAAAGACCTTGAAGAGACCTTTTCACTCCTGCACTGGTAAGAAAGCATCGGGGTCGAAGTGGCCGGGAGGTAGGTACCGCTTCTCGATATCGTCCACCACCTCAAGCGTGGTGTAGTCAAGGATGACGTCCTCGAACCTCTCCCGGATGGAGTGTATCACTTCCTGCGACTCCTCCCTTCCATCCGCCTCTATCCGGATCATCACATCCCAGTCCCCGAACGTCTTCATGAGGAGCGTGACGTTCGGATGTGCCTTGCAGTAGTCTACCAGTTCGTCTTCCTTCTCCACGTCCCGGTTCGTGTAGCTGGCGAAGAGGAGGGTGGCGGAAACGTCAAGCTCAGATAGTCCGATAAGGGGTCGATAACCCTTTACCAGTTTCCTCTCTTCGAGGCTCTCTATACGGTCCAGTATAGTCTTCGCGGTCACACCGAGTTCCTCTCCCATCTCCACCGAAGAGCGTGTCGGGTTCTTGTTGAGAACTCGACAGGTCTCCTCCTCGGCGTCCATCAACTCGAAAATATCTCTGTCACCACCGATTATAGTGTCCTCCTTCTCCATCTCTTCCTCTCCAGGTTTCAGGTAGGCGCGTTCCATATCGTGGATTACCACGGAGGTGAGAGTAGAGTAAGTCCGTAACTGTTCCGGGTGCTTCGAGACAAGCTCCTTGAACTCCTTGTTGAAGTAGGACGCGTTCGGCGCCAAGAAAAATACTAGAAGGTCCCATCCGCCCGCGAGACGTTCCACCCAGGCCACCATCTCGTTGTCCCTGAAGAGCCCCACTAGCTCCCGAATCTTCTCCCTTGAAAACGTGTTCACCCGGAAAAGTGTCAAGTAACCGTTGTAGCCGAACTTGGTGTAGTCGAAGAGAGGGTAGTAGGAACGGATGATGTGGTCCTCCTCCATCCGATTAACTGCGTAACTTACCGCCTGCTGACTTGAACCGGTCTCCCTCCCTATATCTGTATAAGACTGGCGGGGGTTCTTTTCCAGCTGATGGAGGATCTTGCGGTATTTCTTCTTGAGTTCCACGGATATTTCAATTATTTGAAATTTATTCTTAAATTGGTAAATATCCACAAAATTAGCTTCTGTAGATTTCTTATTCCTTGAAAATCCCATAGTGTTGTGGAGTAGCACAGGGATAACTATGGCGAAAGTCGCAGTATCTTACTGGGAAGAGAACGGTAACCCGATAAAGTACGAAACTTTCTCTCGGATAGATGAGTGGGCGGAAATCGAAATATTAAATCCGGAGGTCTCTCATCCAGAACTTGGAAAGAACGGCTACGATTTATTCCATAATGCGAAGAGAAGAAAAGGAGCTCTACAGGATCACCGCCGAGCGCAGGAAAATGGACTGACAACTCTTAACTCAGCAGAAGGAGCGTATACAACTATAGATCGTCTCTCCACCCTCCAGCGACTGGAAGAGCTTGGGATAGACACCCCGGACTGGGAATACACATGGGCTGATGATGTAACTCTAGGCCCTCCTCTGGTGGCGAAGCCCCGGCTAGAGCTGGGAGAGGACCGTCATGATGTGATGTTCTACGGTCAGGCAGACTACGAAGATCTCCCGTTCCAAAACGGGACACTTGACTATGAGGACAGAAGGATAGTCGAGGAGTTCGTTGATCCTGCTAGACATATCAAGACATATCTTATAGGGGATGAGGTCCGAGCCGTAGAACTCTCTGACCCTCTTCACTGGTATGGAGCAGCAATCGAACCGGATCCGGAGATGGAGGAAACCGTAAGACGTATCGGGGAGGGGTTCGGCTTCAGCATCCTGGAAGCTGATATGGTAGAAAGGAACGGGGATCGATATACTGTTGACGTGAACCAGACCGCCAACCTCAGCGGTGTAGAGGATGCTCCAGAACTCTATGAACAAGCGGTCAGAGAAACATTAGAGAACTGACAATATCTCTGATCTGTCAACTTTCCTCTCTTCCCCACTCTCCATATCCTTTACCGTCACTTCGTCGTTCTCCAGATCGCGCTCCCCCACCACAACGACCTTCTCTGCGTTGATCGAATCCGCGTAGTCGAACTGGCTGGAGACGTTGCGGTCCTTCAGACCTGTTTCTACAATGTTCCCCGCGCTCCTCAGTTCCTCCACTATCTCCAGCGCCTCTGCTCGCACCTCTCCAGATACAGGTAGCACATAAACACCGGTTACCAGCTCTTCCTCCGGCCAGACCCCTTCACGCCTCATCAGCTCCTCCATCACCGCGTCACCGATAGCGAACCCTACTGCGGGAATCTCCTCGCCTCCGAAAAGACCGACCAGATCATCGTAGCGTCCACCCCCGCAGACCGCTCTCAGCTCGCCTTCGGTATCGAAAACCTCGAACACCAGTCCTGTATAATAGGCGAGGCCGCGGACGATAGACAGGTCCAGCTTCACGTTCTCCTCCACACCGTAGCTCTCCAGAGATTCTGTCAGCTCCCTGAGTCGTTTTACCGCCTCTTCAGCGTCTTCACCTTCGGGAGCGAGGTCCTCGACCTTCTCCAGCTCCTCTGCTATCGGTCCTGCGATAGATGTGAGTTCATCGACGTTCTCGGCCTCTTCCTCTGTCAGGCCGAGTTCTCCAAGTTCTTCGAGGAACTCTCCCGCGCCCATCTTCTCCTTGTCATCTATGACCTCCATGACCTCTTCCTTTCCCGATATTCCGTAAGATTCCAGGATCCCTTCCAGGAGTCGTCTATCGTTCACCAGCACCTCGACCGCGTCCAGCACCCTGAGCGAATCCATGATCTCTACCGTGACCGCGAGGATCTCCGAATCTGCCTGAACCGAATCCGTTCCAAAGATATCGATATCGGTCTGGTAGAACTCCCGTAACCTTCCTCTCTGGGTGGACTCGTACCTCCACCGCTTGCTCGTGGAATACCACTTCGCAGGCATCGATAGTTCCTTCCTGTCCGCAAGGATACGTGCGCGGGAAGGTGTCTGTTCGGGCACCATGGTCACGTCCCTCTCCCCTTTATCCTCGAACGAGTAGGTCTGTTCAACGAGTTCCTCTCCCGATTTCACAAGGAACAGGTCGAGCGTTTCCAGGGAAGGAGTGTCGATCTCGCGGAAGCCGAAGGACCGTACAGTCTCCTCTATCCGGTCAAAGACTTCTCTCCGTGCCTCCATCTCTTCAGGCAGGAAATCACGGAAACCTTTCAATCTCTGGAACTCGGTCATGTTTTCTCTCCCCCGGTCCACCTCTTTATAGTTTTCCCAGCCCTGTCCTGACCGAAACTCTTTTAAACCAACTGCCTCCTTTAAAAGATTTGCGGTGAAAGAGCACAAGTAATAGTTATAACCGGGTGATAGTTCTAGACGATGACAGACCAGAGAAAGGAAGAACCGGAGGAAGAAGAAGGGGAAGCGGAGAGACTGGAGTGTCCTGAATGTGGCGGGACCAATTTCTCAGAGAGCGGTGGAGATCTTGTGTGCAACGGGTGTGGAATGGTTCTTGAAGAGAGTCAGATCCAGGAGAGCGCGGAATGGCGCGCGTTCACTGAAGAGGAGAGGGAGAAGAAAGCCAGGGCGGGGAAGCCCCTGACATACACCCAGCACGACATGGGCGTCTCTACTGAGATAGGTAAAGGCGGGGAGCTTTTCAAGGTCGCGGGAAGGAAGAGGGGACAGTATTACAGGATGAGGAAGTGGCACCGCCGCGCTACTAAGTCCAAGGACAGGAACCTAGGGTTCGCCCTCTCAGAACTGAAACGGCTCGTATCCCACCTGAACCTCCCGAAGTCGGTTCACGAGGAGGTCGCCCGTTTGTACGAAAAATCCGTTGACAAGGGTCTCGTGAAGGGTAGAAGGATAGAGAACATCATCGCCGCGCTGATATACATAGTTGCAAGGGAGCAGGGGAACCCGAGAACGCTGGACGAGCTGTCAGATGCCTCGGGGATAGAGAAGAGAGAGATAGGGAAAGCCTACCGGTACGTGGCGAGGGAACTTGACCTCCGCATCCTGCCCGCGCGACCGGAAGACTACATCGCGAAGTTCGCAGGCGATCTCAAGCTTTCAGGGGAGGTGCAGGCACGAGCGAGAAAGATAATCGAGCAGGCGAGAGAGGCAGATCTCCTCTCAGGTAAAGGTCCGACAGGCGTTGCTGCAGCCGCTCTCTACCTCGCGACAGTTCTCGAGGGGGAGAAGGTTACGCAGCGGGAGGTGGCGGAGACTGTCGGGGTGACGGAAGTTACGATCCGTAACCGGTACAAGGAGTTCGCGGACGAGCTCGGTCTCTCGGAAGAGATAGAGGAAGCGGAGAACAACTGATTCTACCAGTATCAGTGATATCTCGGATTATCCCTATCGTCCTTCAATCTCTCAGGGCCGGCAGCAGGTTCAGGATGATCAGGATTCTGATGGCCCTGGGGGATCTGGTTGAATCTTTCCTCGTAATCTCCTACCAGAAGGTCCTTTAAGGAGAGCCCACCATATACAGGATCGGCTAGATGGGTTAGAGGTTCATCGCTCATAGGCACATCCACGCCGTATTCCTCCCCTTCTTCAGTAGATGGACCGGTGTATACAATCGAAACAACCTCTCCTTTCCGGTTCAGTGTGAAGTTCATCCTCCAGCTTTCTTCCTCCTCACCTGTGGCATAGGAGAACCGAACACCTTCCTGTCCCAGATCTTCAGCTACTACCAGGTCATTACCATGGGCGTCCATGAGTTCATCGATCTCTCTGAGTATGCCATCATACTCTATATCAAGGTCTGTTTCGAACTCTTCCGGGGCCTCTCCAGCCGGATCAACATCGGCCTCGTCCTCCTTCAGAAGTCCATAGCTCCGATCCTTCGGGTCCGATGATTTAGAAATATCTCCCGTCACGTCCCGGGAGGGGTTTGGGATACCTCCGTTTTCAAACTCTTCAATCGCTTCTCTTTCCGACTTCTCTGTCATAGTTACCAAACCCAAGGCAGAGATGGAACTTTAAAAATTCATTAATCACTTTCCAGATATAACAATGTTATAAACCTGTTTTTCTACATTAATCCAAGAGATTTGAAGGGTCATATGCATCAACTCTAGATAACACGCCCCCGGATGTAGTATGCCTATCATGGACACCGCCATCGCGAGATAATCTAGGCAGGTTCTCTGCCAGGTATTGCTGCTTTCTGGCAAAATAAAAAGGTGGGCTGTTAAGCCATCAGAAGATCTGAGATAGCGTTAAGATACAGTAGATAACAATGGCTCAAGATATACCTCACCTGGGAAAAGGATGGAACGAACCTCAGGACACCATCGAGGAATTACTTGGATCTGGAGAAGATCTACCTGAATGGGCAGAAACTGCAGACGAAGTTCTAGAGTACGCGGAGGAAACGTGGCCGACCGACGAATCAGATCTTGAAAGGCTGGAAATCGAAAGTAGAAGATCAGAATGGGGTTACTGCAGCGAGTGCGGGAAGGAATATGAAACCCGGGGATTTGTGAACGAGAAAGCTTCAGAATACAGGCAAGACGCCGATACCCGGGTAACCTCGACTCTAGTGATCTACTGTCCCGAACACGGAGATTCCGGAGAGTACTTCTCTATTTACAGTTCCTGGCATGAATAGAACGGGACGCAGAAGATAAGTGCCCCGGCCGAGATTTGAACTCGGGTCTTCGCCTCGAGAGGGCGAGATGATTGGCCGCCGACCTTCTCCTCCAGAGACGGGAGGAAAAGAAAACCTCGAGAGAGGTTTTCGGCTTTGGCCGGACTACACCACCGGGGCATGACGGATAGAAGAGAAGGCAGGAAAGAGATTTTTAAACGCTTCCAGTTCAACCGATGTACCCGTGGGTCTCCACTTCCTCGTCCTCGGACTCCCCCCTCTCAGGTAACTCTATCTCCCCGAACTTCTCCTCGTAGTTCTCCAGGTTGTCCTCCAGGAGGTTCTTCAGCATCTTGGCGGTCTTCGGGTTCATCACCACTGGCTCGTGTTCAGTTATCACAGTGTGTCGTGAATCGCCCTCGGTCTGGTCGAAACGTGGAGCTGTACGCTTGAAGTCCAGGATTATCTTCCCCTTACCGTGCATGATAGTGATAGAATCTGCGGTAAAGGATTTCCCGTGCTCCGCCTTGAACTGCTTGTCGTGTGGCATACCCCAACCCTGTATCCAACCTTTTTATCTTGCTGGCAGAGATAGAGAAGTTCATAGCTCCTCCAGTTTCTCCACCTTCTCATGCTCCCAGTCGTCCAACCTCTGCTTTATCCTGTCCTTCAGTTCATCCTTGTCCGATACGAAGTAGACGTAACTCCTCCCTCTCTCTGAAGTGGAACCCGTTCTACGTGAAATCAAACCTGCAGCCTGGAGAGATGAAAGATAACGCTGGACCGTGGAACGGTCCCTTTCCAGCGCCTCCGAGAGCTCCTCGACAGTCCACTCCTCCCCGCACACAGAAGCGAACACTTCGCTCTCTGCAGGTGAGAGATTATAGAGCGTTTTCAGCAGTTCTGTGAGTTCAGGAGGGCATCTCATCCTTCGAATGCGGCTTCGATCTTCTTGGGCTGGAACCCGATTATAGCTTCACCGCCCACGAACGTCTGCGGCACCCCCTGCTGTCCAGTCTTCTGGATCATCCGCATCGCCTGTTCACGATCCGAGGCCACGTCGTGCTCCACGTAGTCTATCCCTTCCTGATCCATCCAGTTCTTCAGTTTATCACAGTAGGGACAGGTCGGGGTGGTGAATATCTCCACTTCAGGTTCCGGACCCGAATCCTGTTCCTGGATCTCTTCCATCTTCTGCTCCTTTATCTCGTCGATGTCATCGTCCATAGTATCATCCGAATATCGTGCTCTTCAGCTTCGAGGTTATCGAACCGCTTCCGAGTTCTTCTTCCGGGACCTCTCCCGCGGCCACTTTGATGGCAGTTTCCAGTTTATCCTCCTTCATAACGCCTGTGAACCCCATCTTCTGTTCAAGTTCAGGACCGTCTATTATCGTCGTGGGAACTGAACGGACCCCGTGGTTCTTTGCTCTCCCCTTCTTCTTGTTGACATCAGTCAGC
>JALIDP010000019.1 GCA_022865215.1 Candidatus Nanohalarchaeota archaeon QJJ-7
TTCGGATCCTCTCTCGTTCCTTCTTTGTTCGGATCCTTCACACAGACCTTGACCTGTTCCTGCCCACGCTCCTCAAGGAACTCCCTGTAAAGCTTCCCGCTCGCCACCCTCCGCTCCAGGAACGCCTTAACAGCCTTCTCCTGCGTAGGAGTCTGGTAACGGAGTCTTCCGCCGTCACCGTAGCCGTACTCCCAGACTTCCCAGAGTGCCATACACTTGTTTAAGAATCCAGTGTTAAATCATTTCGTCGAGTTTCTCCCTGCTCATCCGGATGTAGTCCCAGTCCTCAGTAAACACTTCGAGAGATAACGTTCCGTTCCACCCTTCCTGTAAAGGAGAGAATATCTCTTCGAAGTCGAGGTTACCGGAACCGAACGGGACGTGGTCGTCCTCCTCGAACCTCGAATCGTTCACGTGGATGTGCGAAATCCTGTCGTTGTGCTGTTGAACGAAGTCCCGGATATCCCCGGAATCCATCCCATCGATCCGGGCGTGCCCTGTATCCAGGGTCATAGAAGCCTCTGTCTCATCGAATAATCTTTCGAAGTCATGGATCGTGAAGAATCCCTCAGGTATGTTCTCCACGCATACCTCCACACCGTGGTCGACCGCATCCTCATCCAGTTCCCTGACACTCTCGATTATCAAATCCTGGATCTCTTCATCGCTCCACGCAGCGTCCCAGGCCCCTCTAGAACTGGCGTGAAGCACTGCCTTCTCCGCCCCTAGAGAAGCCGCAGTTTCAACAGCCGCGCGGATCTCCTCCATCGAGCCGTGCCTCACGTGCTCGTGCGGCGATCCTATGTCGACCGAGAACGGGAGGTGGACCATGAACTCGAGTCCGTGTTCCTCCAGTCTGGAAAGGATCTCTTCCCTTCTAACGTCCAGCTCCTCCCTATGATTGTCGCCGTCCATCATAAGCTCTATGAAGTCGAAACCGAACTCATCTGCCTTCCTGAAAGCCTCTTCTCTTTCCATACCGAGCTGCGAGACAAAGCCTTTCCTAGTCATATTTCTCCACCACCTCCTGCACGTCCTCCCAGACCTCCTCGATAGACTGGTTCCCGTCCACGTCTTCTATAAGGCCTCTATCCTCGTAGAAGTCTCTTATCTCTTCGATACCCTCTTGCTGCCATTCGATCCTCTCCTTTATCCCCTCGCGCGTGTCGTCCTCCCTCTGGACCAGTTCGGTACCGCACTCGTCACATACCCTTTCTTCTTCCGGGGGATCGTACTTCAGGTGGTACTGGGAACCGCATTCCGGGCAGACACGCCTCTTCGTCAGCCGTTCGTAGATGTTCTCCTCGTCCACGTTCAAGATCAGTACAGCGTCTATATCCGCGATCTCCTCCATCGCCTCCGCCTGTTCTTTCCACCGGGGGAAACCATCGAGCACAAAACCATCGTCACAGTCTGGACGGTCCAGCCGCTTGCTTAGAAGCTGGGAAGAGGTCTTCGTCGTCACCGGGTTCCCTGCATCGATTATCTCACCCACGGTCTCACCGGAATCGGTGACGAAGTCCTTGTTGTTCCTCAGGAGGTCTCCCATAGAGATATGCGGGACCCCGTAACTCTGAGATATCCTGTCTGCCTGTGTACCCTTCCCTGCTCCCGGCAGTCCAAGAACTATCAGGTTCACTGTCCCACCTCCAGGTGGAACTCATCTCTTAAAAACTTCCTCCAGTCCTCGTCATCGAACTCCAGACCCTTGATTTCCGCACCCTCGACCACAGGAACGAGATTCTTTGGAACCCCTTTTTCCTGTAGACCACCGGCCAGGAAACCCTCCAAAAGATTTTCCGCGGTCTTATGGTCTCGCTCCACCACAGTTGCGAGCCGGGTATCCTCCACCCAGACTTCCCCGTACTTGTCCGTGAAGTTCTCTACGTGCTCCTGGTTGTGGAACATCTTCGGACCGAGATGTTTCCTCATACCTGGAAGCTCGTCCGAGAAGAGTTCGAACAGGATCCTGGTGCGTTCCTCCCCGATATAGAAGCCGGACTGGAACAGCCTGAACTCGTTATCCTCCAGGAGCAGCTCCAGTCTGGAAAGCAATCTCCGCATCTGAGGGTATAGCATGTCGTCTATCATATCAGGCGTCTCGAACTCGACCGTCACGAAATCCCCTCTCGTCTCCGCTGCGGTCTCCAGTCCTTCTCTGTCGGCCTCCACCTCCTCAGGGAAGAAAAACTCTTCTCCCGGTTCCTGCAGGTAGGCCCAGGCTGAGAAGACGAACCTGGCGTAGTTCTCGGTCGAGAGGACGGACGCGACGTTCCTCTCCTCATCGACAGGATCGATGACAACGAGAGAATCCTCGGAGAACTTTTCTTTCAGGTAGTTAGGAAGCTTGTCATGACGCCCCTCCGGGTCTATCACCTCCTCTTCCTTCCAGTCCACAGCCGCCTTTAACAGTTCCTCGAAACTCCCGTACTCCGCTATCAGCAGTTCGCACAGGTAACCGGCGAAGCCTTCCACACGCAACGTTGAACCGTAGAGCTCTTGACCCCTCAGAAACGCCTTGAGGAGCACCACTTCTTCCTTCTCCTCTTCGGACAGGTTCTCGTTCACCCACTGCTTGTGGAACGGGGTACGGTCGACGGAACTCTTGATATCCTCACCCGAATCCACCCGATACGCGGGAACTACCTCCACCTCGTAATCTTCAATATCTCCTTTCGTGTACGGGTGTTCCGCGTATTCGACCTCGTATTCTCCGTCGAACCGCTCGAAAACCGCCTCTCCTATCTCGAGACCTTCCTCCTCCAGCTGTTCCTCTTCCATCGATTCGTCGAAGAACACGAAGATATCCAGATCCTTGTCCCCTCGCATGAACGTGCCTTTAGCAGTAGAACCCATCAGCCCCGCTTCCTTACCGAACTCCTCCTCGACGAACTCCTGGACCTGAGAGAACATCTCCTGAGCAGAATCCCCCTCGCTCTCCTCCGGCATCACCTGTTCAACCACTTTCTCCCGTACTTCCCTATGACTCATGGGAACGAGTTCGAGAGAGGGATAGAAATAGGTTGGGGTCTATGTGTAATGAATCCTGTGATCTTCTCCTTTTACATCCTCCATCGGATGTCCAATGTCCCTCAATTCCTCCCAAGGTAGCTCTCCAGGATTAATGTTAGACCAAAGGTGTATTTGCTCGCCGGGATTGATGAGGCTGCTCTTGTGTATTGTCTCACGGTAGATTCTATCATCAATTTTTCTGGGGCTATACGACATACCCCTATGGTCGTCTTTTCCAGGAAGAAGTGCGCTACCGCTCTGAAATGCCAAAAATTCTCCCTCTGAGAGCATTTCATGCGCCGTCCTTTTCTCCACCGGCTCGACTTGCATCTGGTAATGCTCCGTCCCTGAACTCGTGGGATGCTGTACATTGACCCACATCCCCGGTTCAAGGGAGTTATAGTCTTCATCTAGAACCGCTTTATAGAATCCGAGCCCATCATCCCCCATCTCCGGGGTTCCGGCCGCCACGTTTGTGGTATGGTACCCCTCCATCAGCTGAAGTGGAAAGCGACTGTCAGCATCGAGAGTCTTCTTGGCCAGCTCTCGAACACTATCGTTCTCGAACATATGTTACTCTTTGATAAAAATATTTTAAAATTCTCCGGTTCGTCCACGTAAGACTCCAATAGAACTGCTTCTAGTCCGCCTTCCCCTTGATCAGCTTCCGGTCGTCTATCTCCCAGAACTTGATCTCTTCTCCCTCGGAAACTCCCAGATCGTCAGGCAATTGCATCTCTTCTGTCTCGTAGGTGTCCATGTCCATCACCTGCGCCACGTTACCATCCCTGGAAACGATCTGACCGGTCTTCTTACTGATGTTGGGGGTCATCAGCTTGTGGTCAACACCCCATTTACCCTGGTGAGAACTACCATCGAAGATACCTTCTGCACGGATGCTTACCTTGGCGTGGCCGTGCTTCCCTGCCATGGATTTACTTGCCTCCTTCACTTTGCAAGGTTCGTCATCGATTATCACGTAGTCCCCCTTCGAGACGTCTCCTGCTTCGACCTGGTGTGCCATAAGGAAAACGGAGCTAGCAACCTTTAAATAACTGTTTTAGGGGTCGGAAGGAGAGAGAAAGAAAGAAGTAAGATGGGGCGTCCCGCCCGGTTAGAAACCGGCACGTGGGGGATGTGCCGTGACCGGCGAGAGCGTGGGGGTGGGGGAAGGCAGTATGCTGCTCGCGGGTCCAGGCGGGAACGCCCTTCATTCATAACGCTTTCAGTGGTCGACCACCTGCAGTCCGAGGTCTTCCATCTCCTTCACGTCAGCCTCCTTCTCCGACTGGTCGACAGGCCCGAGAACGTAAGGTGACTTGACACCTGTGATGATGGAGATCACCTGGATCTTACCCTGCAAATCCGGGTTCACTCTCGCTCCCCATATGACCTGCGCGTTGGGATCCAGCTTGTCCATCACCTTCTCTCCTACTTGATTGATCTGGTTCAGCGTCATTCCTTCACCGCCTGCAACGTGTACCAGGGCTCCATTCGCGCCTTCGAAGTCCACGTCGAGAAGTGGGTTGCTCAATGCTTCAGCGATCGCTTCCTTTCCACGGTTCTTGGTGTCGCTCTCCCCGTAACCAACGACAGCGACGCCTCCCGAGTGCATGATGGACTTCACGTCCGCGTAGTCCAGGTTGACCAGTGAAGGTGTTGAGATGGTTTCTGTCACTCCCTGGATCATGGTTGTGATAAGCTCGTCAGCCACTCCGAAGGCCTGGTCCAGGGGCATGTCACCTGCGATGTCGAGCAGTTTGTCGTTCTCGATGACGATCGCTGTGTCAACGTACTGTCTCAGCTTGTAGAGACCGTCTTCAGCCTTTGACTGTCTTGCTCCCTCGATAGAAAAAGGCATCGTCACTGTACCGATCACGATGCAGTCCTCAGACTTGGCGATGTCTGCAAGTATAGGAATGGATCCGGTCCCGGTACCACCTCCCAGTCCCGCAGTAAGGAACACCATGTCCGCCTCACTGAACAGAGAACGGAGCTCGGAGCGGTTTTCCTCTGTAGCCTTCGCACCCTGTTGCGGGTGTCCTCCTGCTCCGAGACCATCTGTCAGGTCCTGACCTATGAGTATCTTCCTATCAGCCTCGGCCATCTCGAGATGCTGCTTGTCGGTATTGATAGCCAGAGTCTCCGCACCCTGGATGTTCTTGTTCTGCATCCGGGTGACCATATTGTTGCCCGCGCCACCTGTACCGACCACCAGGATCTGTGCGTCCTTCACGTCATCGAACTGTTCGGGGTCGTTACCGGTGTCAGGCTCGGGCTTGTTTGTGTTGTCTTCGTCTTCGACAGCGTCTTGGATTACGGATTCCATTTTTGGTTCACCTCTGATGTGATTGGTGCGAGCGCCGAAAAGCTTTTAAGGCAGCCCCACCTAATTCCCTTCAAGAACGAGTCTGTACTGACAAAGTGCAGACTTACATCTAATCGACACTAGCTCAAGAAGCTTCGTACTTGCCCATTTCGGTTCGAACTCACGAACTTTGCCCAAAGTTCGTTCGTAGGCGCTTCCAGTCGGAAGCTCCGAGTGCCCAAGTTCGAATTCGGTACGTACGGAACGCCCAACTCAGTCGCAGCGTGTGCCCAGCACGCCGACCTGATGAGTTGTAATTCTATATTTTCTCGGCCGATTTATAAAGGTTTCTATGAGCTCATCCGCAAGAGTGTTCTCCTCACGTGAACAGGAAAGAAAGGTTTTAATGATTGTACAGGGAAGAGAGCCGTATGGTATCGAGGAACGAGGTCGAGCAGGTGGCAGAGAACTCTCGACTGAATCTGGACGATGAAGAGGTCGAGAGACTGAAAGAAGATCTTGAAGATATCCTGGAAAGCTTCGAGGCACTGGACGAGATGGATACTGAAGGAGTGGAACCATCGCTCCATCCTATCGAACACGGCGACCGGGAACGGGAAGACGAAGAGGAGGAATCTCTTGAACAGGAGGAAGCGCTTTCCAACTCAGAAAACACCAGGGACGGATACTTCAAAGGACCGAGGTCGGTGGAATGAGCAGTTCAGTGAAGGAGTTCGTGGATTCAGGAGAAGGGATAGATGAGGAGGAGTTTCTCTCGCACCTTGAAGAAGTTCAGGAAGAGACGAAAGCTCTGAGGAGTTCAGCGGAGGGGCTAGAAAACAGAGGAGGGAAACTGGACGGCTTACCGGTATCTGTCAAGGAACAGATCTGTACCGAGGACTTCCCCACCACCGCAGGATCTAAGATCCTGGAGAACTACAATCCGGTGTTCGACGCAACCGTCGTGGAACGGTTGAAAGAGGAGGGTGCTTCGATCATAGGGAAGACGAACATGGACGAATTCGGTTTCGGCACCTTCTGCACCAACTCCGCGTTCGAGGTTCCAAGGAACCCTCACGACACCGACCGAGTCGTTGGAGGCTCTTCAGGCGGTGCGGGAGCTCTCACAGCTGCTCTGAACTACCCTCATATCGCTCTGGCAGAGTCGACAGGAGGTTCGATATCCGCTCCTGCGGCATTCAACGGTGTGATCGGGATCACCCCTACTTACGGCCGCGTGTCGCGTCACGGACTGATAGACTATGGCAATTCGCTGGACAAGATCGGGGTGATGAGCAAGAGCGTTTACGGTGCCGCGCTCGGTCTGGAGATCATCGCGGGAAAGGACGAGAACGATTTTACTACGGTCGAAAAAGAGAAGGGGTTCGTGGAGAGGCTGGAGAAGGACGTCAAAGATATGAAGATAGGCGTTCCCAAGCAGTACCTGGAGTTCGAGGGGATGGAAGACAACGTCAAGGAAAGATTCGAGGAGGCGGTGGAAAGACTGGAAGAACTGGGAGCGGAGGTCGAACGGGTGAACATGGAGAAGGTCTCACGCAAGTACGCGGTACCCGCGTATTACATAATCGCAGTATCGGAGGCTTCGACCAATCTCGCCCGTTACTCCGGGATGCGGTACGGCAAGGAGGGATATCCGGAAGGGAAAGACTTCAACGAATATTTTTCCGAGGTGAGGAGCGAGCACTTCGGCGAGGAGGTGAAGCGGAGGATAATGCTAGGGACATACGCCCGCCAGGCTGGATACAGGGAAAAGTACTATGTGAAGGCTCTGAAGGCACGCACGTTGATAATCGATGAGTTCAAGGAAGCCTTTGAAAGGTACGATATTCTCGCATCTCCAGCCATGCCGATAATCGCTCCCACTTTCAAGGAGGCAGAGAATCTTTCACCTGCAGAGACTTACGCGATGGATACACTTACCGTCGGACCGAACCTGGCAGGGCTTCCGCACGCTTCCGTACCGATGGGTTTCTCGGAGGGGATGCCGACAGGTCTCCACCTCATAGGCGACCACTTCGAGGAGCAGAAGGTGTTGAACGCGGCAGCAGCGTACGAGGAGGGATCAGGACACGATATGGCGGTGGAAGTATGAAGTTCGAGAGAGAACTGGAAGTTGCGAAAGAAGCTGCGAGGAAGGCAGGAGAGGTTATGGAACATTACCAGGAGAACGGGTTCTCTGTGGAGAGGAAGAAGACCTATAACGATCTGGTCACGGAAGCAGACCACGAGGCGCAGGAGGTTATAGTGGAGACGATAGAGGACGAATTTCCCGAAGACGGGTTCCTGGCCGAGGAGAATGACCTGAGACCTGAAGGGGAGGAAAGAGTTTGGGTCATCGACCCGATAGACGGGACGAAGAACTTCACCCATGGATTCCCGTTCTACTGTTCCTCCATCGCCCTGAAAGAGGCCGGGGATGTCAAGGTGGGAGCGATAATCTCGCCCCCGAGAAACGAGTTCTTCACCGCGGTAAGGGGAGAAGGTGCATGGCTGGACGGGGAGAAACTGGAAGTATCCGAGGTGGGAGATCTAAAGGACTCTCTTATCATAGCCCGGATAAGCGATATGTACGAGGAGGAAAGGGATATCGAAACTGACTTCCTCAGGGATCTTCTGCAGCAACCTTCTACATTCCGACGCCCTGGGTCGGCTGCGCTCGACCTGGGTCAGGTGGCTGCAGGTAGAGCGGATGGACACGCGCTCGTCGCTATAAACGAGTGGGACATCGCTGCAGGTACGCTCCTGATCGAGGAGGCAGGCGGTACGGTACGGGTCCAGGACTCTGACGTGGTGGACGGCTACCTGGAGATAGTGGATTCCAACGGTAGGATACAGGACAGTCTCATGGAGGTGTTCGACAGATATGCCAGAGATCAAGATCGGTCTTGAGACCCATGTACAACTGGATACAGAGACAAAACTATTCTGTGGCTGCCCGAACGAGCAGGCGGAAGAGCCGAACGTGAACACCTGCCCGACATGCCTCGGACACCCGGGATCAAAGCCGAGGACGAACGAGGCGGTTATAGATGCAGGGATTCAAGCGGGGCTTGCGTTGGACTGTGAGATCGCAGAGAAAGTTGTCTTTTCCCGTAAAACATACTTCTATCCGGACATGAACAAGAACTTCCAGATAACACAGTACGAGGAACCTGTCGCGTCGGACGGTTCACTGGCGTTGGGGGAGAAGCAGATCGGTATCAAGAGGGCTCATATCGAAGAAGATCCTGCGAAGCTTGAACACCAAGGAGGTAAGATGGAGTCGGCTGAGTACACTCTCGTGGATTACAACCGGGCCGGGACCCCGTTACTCGAGATAGTCACGGAGCCGGACATCGAGACGCCTGAAGAGGCGAGAGAGTTCCTGCAGAGACTGATCCGGATCATGGAGTATCTCGGCATCTACGACCGGGATGAAGGGTCTGTGAGGAGCGACGCCAACATCTCGATGGAGGGTGGTAACAGGGTCGAAGTGAAGAACATCACCGGAACTAGGGGGATACAGAAGGCGCTCGAACACGAGATCGAGAGGCAGGAAAAACTGGTGAACAGGGGGGAAGAAGTCAAGAGAGAGACCCGGAACTACGACTCGGAGGACGAGGTGACGCGTTCCCTCCGGACCAAGGAGGAAGAGCAGGAGTACGGCTACATCTTCGAGCCCGACCTCGTGAAGATCAATGTTTCGGAGGAAGAAGTTGAAGAGGCACAGGATTCCTTACCAGAACTTCCGGAGGAGAAGAGGCATCGGTTCTTGGAGGATTACTCGATAGAGGAGGAGCTGGCCGATTCCCTTGTCACCGACCCAGAATTGGCGGACGCGTTCGAGGAATCTGCAGAGATTATAGGCGGTGATCTGGCTGCTTCATGGTTCTCGGGACCTATCAAGAAGACGCTGAACTACCACGAGCTGACATACTCAGAATCTCCTCTTAGTGGCGAGTGGATAGTGGAGGTGCTTGAGAAACTGGATTCAGGCGTCCTGTCGGACCGGGCCGCAGAGAAAGTTATCCGGGAGATGGTGGAGGAGCCAAGAGAACCGGAAAATATAATCGAGGAGGAGGGGCTGGAGAAGGCAGAAAGTTCGGAGGTGGAGCAGTACGTGGAAGGAGCAGTGGAGGAGAACCCGGAGGCGGTTTTGGACTACGAGAGTGGTGAGGAGGATGCACTGAACTTCCTGGTCGGCCAGGTCATGGAGAAATCAGGCGGGAGCGCAGATCCGAAGGAAGTCAGGGAACTTCTGGAAGACCGCCTCTAGTCACTGATTATCTCTACATCCTTACCCTTTCCAACTTCCTCTATCCCCTCAAACTCTTCCAGCGCCTCCTCAGTTGCCACCTCCCTCTCCACGACTGACGGAACCGAATCCCGGGTAACAGGGAGTCCAGAACAACCGGCCGGCCGGGGTATTTCCTCATCCACCGGGAACTCCTTATAGTGATCGTCCCCCCAGAAGTACCGTATCGAGCCGTCAGTACTGCTCAATACAACGCTCTCGACATCCGGATGTAATGATAGGCTGAGAGCTGAACGGTGCCTGCCTCCCCACTCTTCCTCTGTCGCGTGTTCCAGAACGTCCTCAAGCTCGTACTCGCCTTCCATCATGGATTCGTGGATGATATCGAAGTAGTAGTTCGTATCGGTAAACCCGTCATCAGAAAGTATAGGGGCTCCATCCTTGTTCTCAAAGTTTTCTCTCAGGTAACCAGGTAGTTCATGATCGTCCACTCTGAGGCTGTAGTCCCTGTCATCCCATGCAGTGGATGCTATCCTGTGACTCACGGAGTCCTTCAATATCTCGGGTGGACCGTCCACCAGCACTACCGCACCCCCTTTCCCGTCTTCTTGAGAAGTTTCAGGGTCGTACTCATAGCGGCCACGCATCTCATCGAGAGCATGAAGGATGTAGTAAAGCCTCTTGGACATGGAATAGGAAGGAGAGGTATCTATCGACCCCGTCATAAGACGTTCACAACGTCTAAAAATAGGTTATCAAGAGTAGAATTTAAAGATTTGGTGTCATGTGAACTCTAAGGAGTCACAACTAATTACGCGAATATCTCTCCCGGATGCTCCTCATCGATCAGGAAATCAGTCTCCATCCCCATCTTACCCTCCTCCAGATCCTTTATCGCCTCAAAGAAGTCCTGACTCGAGATCTCAGCCTCTTCCGGCTCCTCCACCTCGAAGAGTGAAGAGATGGCTGCCTGCTTACACACCTGCGCGATGTCCCTCCCTGTATAATCCTCTCCCAGCTCTTCCACTATCTCACCTGCCTCGACATCGGACGAAATAGGGAGACCTCGAGTGTGGATCCTGAAGATGTCCTCTTTAGCCTCCTCACCGGGGACAGGAACTTCGATTGCGGAACAACGGTTCATTATCGCGGGATCAAGTACTGAAGGCTTGTTCGTGGCGAAGACCGAGACGATGTTCTGGTCTCCTTCCTCCTTCCCCAACCCATCAAGCTCGGAAAGGAGCTGTGACATGGTCCTTTCCACCTCTTCACCTCCGTGTCTCCTCTTACCGTCCCTCGCCTTAGCGATAGCGTCTATCTCGTCTATGAAAACGATTGATGGCTTCTCAGTACTGGAGGCCTGGCTGTACAGCTTCTTGATCTTCTTCGCCCCCTCCCCGATGAACTTCTCAACGAGCTGCGGCGCGTTCACAGAGAATATTTCTGCATCGAACTCGTTCGCGACAGCTTTCGCCAGCATCGTCTTCCCAGTACCCGGTTGTCCGACCAGCATCACCGCCTTGTCAGTATCGATATCCCAGCCTTCCGCGACCATCCTCTTCTCCTCGTCCAGTTGGACCCCGATGTTCTTCCTCAGGATGTCGATGACCGAGTCCAGCCCACCGATATCGGAGAACGTGACCTCGGTTGAAGCAGGTTCGAACCTCGCGTCCTTCTTCTTCTCCAGCACTTCCACGACCTCGAAAGACTGCGGGTCGACCGCGATTTCAGTGCCTGCAGGGATGCTATCCGGTGCGATGCCGGACGGAAGTTCCACACCGTACTGACCCTTCACCATCGATTCAGGTTCTATCCATATCCTCCTCCCGTCATACTCCTCCACCACTACAGCCTTCATCACTGGTGACTGGACGCTCTCGTTCTCTCCCTGTTGCATCTTCTGGGAGACCGCGTCCCTCACCTGCGCGACTTTCCTCGTCGTATTTATCCGTTGATACATCTCCTCCAGCCTGTCCCGGTAGAACTCAGGATCTGAGGAACGCTCCACTGCCTGATTATAGTTCTCTATCTCCTGCTGCAGTTCTTTGTTCCTCTTCGCCGCTCGCTTCAGTTCCTCGATCTTCTCATCGGAGAACTCGTTGCCCAGGTATTCACGCTTAATCTCGGGTACGGAATCACTCATGTTGAAGCCATAACCGGAGAAGCTTATAAATCATATGAAGGGCATCAGACCTTTCAAACCGGGAAAGTCAGGGAGAAGCGAGCCCGGCAGGATTTGAAGTTCGGCTTCTCCACAGAGATGGCGA
This sequence comes from Candidatus Nanohalarchaeota archaeon QJJ-7, assembly GCA_022865215.1. Taxonomy (GTDB): domain Archaea; phylum Nanohalarchaeota; class Nanosalinia; order Nanosalinales; family Nanohalalkaliarchaeaceae; genus JALIDP01. The sequence goes on from JALIDP010000019.1 coordinate 11,843, forward strand.
ACGTGAAAATCATCCGGCGAGCGAAAGCGAGCCCGGCAGGATTTGAACCTGCGACCGCTCGGTATCTTCACACAGCTTTCCGCGAGGAAAGCTGTTCGAGCACGCTTCTCCCAGAGGGAGAAGGTGCGACACGAAAACGCTGGCGCGTTTTCTATACCTCCATTCTCTCGCGTCTGCTCGAGAATGTCGGGACCGAAGCCGAGCGCTCTGTCCAGACTGAGCTACGGGCCCATAGGCGGTGATACGTGGAAGAAGTTTAAAAACAGTGTCCTCATCCGCACAGCTCCTCTACCGCTCCCGGGACTTCTCCTAGAGACTCCACCCGCCGATCCACCAGCTGCTCCTCCTGCGGGTTACCTTCCTCCTCCGACAGCCAGACAGTCAGGAAGTCCTCTCGCTTCGCGGGCAGGATATCCCTCCTCAGGTCGTGGCTCACTATCACGTGCTCATCCACCTCGACCTCGTTCCTGGCACGATCAAAGAAATCCGCGTTAGGCTTCGCAAGACCTATCTCAGACGATATGAGGACTGTATCGAATGAATCAAGGATACCTGCGTCCTCCAGCTTCATCCTCTGCAGTCTCCCGGTCCCGTTGGTGACGATCCCCAGGGAGAAACTATCGGAAAGAGAATCCAAAACGTTCACTGCACCCTCCTTCGGACCGGATTCTGCTGCCTCTGCGTCCTCCCACGCCTCTGCGAACCTGTCGGACTGGCCCAGATCACTGAGCCCTTCCTCACGGATCAGATCCAGGATCGCCTGCCTCCTGGGGAAGGTCCAGCCTCTCTGGAAGTACTGGAAGAAACCGTCAGTGTATTCCTCGTAAGAATCCTTGAGTTCCTCCAGACCCGACTCCTCCACCGATTCGATATATATCTTCTCGTAGTCCATATCGTGGTCTAGAAGCGTCCCGTCCAGGTTGAAGAAGACGGCATAACTCATAGCGCCCGAGCCGGGAGTAACCCGTAACCCTTCCAAGTCCCTTATGTTTTACTTGGGCTTATAAGGACTGAAAAAAGAAGAATCTTATAAAATGAAGGTGGTTGCCTTTGCAGTACGTATTTGACAACTCACACAGCAGCGGAGGAGAAGAGTTTCAGAAGGCGGTAGAGCAGGCGATTCAACAAATCTCCGATGGCACATTATACATCGAAGACTTCAACGCCAGCCCGCACGAGAAAGAGACCAAAGAGAGACTCTTTAACGAATATATCCAGGGAGAAGCTGAACTAAAGGGCAACGAACTCACCGATAGCGAATACACAGCAACTATCGGGGGTACAACTAAAATTGTTCTTCAAACTGCTCGTGAATATCATGACAAAATCGACAGTATTGACAGCGGACCCGTCTACGACAGCGATGTTGAGGAAGAGGCACAAATAATCGAACAACTCCAGAAAAGAGGTGCAAACGATGAAACAAATACAGATAGAATATCCTCCTTTATAGCCGAGCACGTTTCAAAACGCGACCTTGAATATCTCCACTATCTGGGAGAACACGATTCCGATCCTGACAACACAGTAATTGTACGGGAATCCACCCATCCAACAGACGAAGAATTATCAGAGAGATATGAGATAGATCCCGTTAACAACCCCAATATTGAATCACCAATCAACGAATCAGCAAGGAACAAAGCTCTCGAACTTTTCCACGACATAATGGGAGAATCTGAATAATGAAGGTTGTCAATCAAAACGGGACGCTTTACATCGACATCCCGTGGGACTCACGCAGGCTAAAGACATCGAGGAAGGTCAGGAATACGCGTGGACTCTGGACGGGAACGGACGCCTGGTCCTCGAGGAGGAATAACTCCTCTACTACTCTTCCTTCCTCCACCGTTCTATCTTCTCCCGCACCATTTCCCAAACACTTAACTCCTCATCTTCCATACAAATTACCAGATAATCCCTCTTTATCAAAATACCTGGTGCAGGCCTCATATCTGGACTGGTATATAGACGGGGCCTTGTTCCGCACAAAATAGAACATGTTTATCCGACCAGAGACAACTAGAAATCCCTGAATACATGGATAGCTTTAATCAAGATTTCACATAGAATCGAATACCTATTCAATAGTATTAAATCGATTCGAGAAGGTGTTCCATATCCAAAAATACAGAGTAAAGAATGACTAGGAGACCTACAACGAGACCAATCCAGGAAACTAAAACAACTAATGAATTTCCGCCATCAAGACCCGAAGTCAATAAGGAAAAACCAGATATAACTACCATAAAAACTCCTATAACGAAATATCCTAGACTTTCAAAGACATATTTTAACGTATCTTTAAGCCCCATAAAAAATCTTGTGAGAAACACTACTTTAAAAAAATACTTAAACCCTGAATGGGGCGTAGACGTGGCCGTTCCCTGTCACCTTCCCCGCACGGTTCCCGCTGATTCTCCTCCTTGTAACCGGTTGAACAACCAAAATACTTAATGCGCCCAATTCGGTTACCGGAAGAAGCTGCGCCCGAGCCGGGATTTGAACCCGGGTCATGACCGTGACAGGGTCACATGATAGGCCGGACTACACTACTCGGGCTTCCTTTTCCCCGAGTAGCTGTAGAGACGCACCGGCAGGTGCGACTACACTACTCGGGCCCGAACGTAGAAAGAGGAAGATATGAGGTTTAAATACTTGATTCCGGGGAGGTCAGGAAAGCGATTCTTCCACGTTCCGGTAGATAGCTTCCTCCGCCCCATCCGAATCCAGTAAGTCGTCGAACATCCCCTGTATAAGCTCTCTCTTCGCCTCCACTTCCCGAAGACCCCGGCTCATCATGTAGAACAGGTCCTCATCGTCCACGTGACCGGTAGTAGCAGCGTGTGTAGCCTCTACATCGTGATTATCGATCCTCAGCTGCGGGGTGGTATCCGCCTCTGCCTCCTCACCAACCAGAACGGTCCTCTCGTCCTGGAAGCTCTTCGTCCCTTCTGCTCCTTGCTTCACCTCCTGCACCCCTTTGTAGACGGCACGCGAGGAGTCCAGTGCGACTCCTCTCGAATCCATGTCGCAGCGAGTGTTATCTGCAGAATGGATAACGTGTGACGAATGATCCATGTGCTGTTCTCCTGAAGAGAGGAAGCCAAGACGGTAGTCCAACTTCGAACGGGGTCCTGTGAGTTCCGTTCTGACCGAGCTCCGATAGAGCTCCGAACCTGTCGACATCACCGTCCACCCGATCCTGGCGTCCTTCCCGACTTCGGCATAGGAATCCGAGTAGCCGACCGCTTCTCCGAGTTCATTGAGCCTCTCGAACCGTAGATCCGCACCTTCCTCTACTATCACCTCTGTGATCGATGAATCGACCCGACCGTCCCCCTGGTTGCGTTCAACCACGCGAGCAGCGGAACCCTCCCCGGCGATAACCAGAACGTGGTGCGGGAAGAAACCCGAACCTATCCGGGTATCGATCCTGATAGGCTCTTCCACCACAGTATCCTCGGGTATCCTGACGAAAACCGTGTTCTCCTCCTCCAAAAGCTTTGAATGGTGCTCAGTGACCGCGTTCTTTACATCTGCCTCACGGAAGAGTTCAGGCTTTACTGCTTCCCTCACCTCCACATCGTCGGGGGCTTCAACCCGTAACTCTCCTTCCCCTTCCTCTCCCAGATCCTCAGGGAACTCGGTCCACACTCTACCCGGCGTCCTGACAGACTCAGGTCCTTCCATCTCAGCCATCGAACTCACCCCAGAGACCCCTCCATCTCCAGCTGGACGAGCCTGTTAAGTTCGACCGCGTATTCGAGCGGGAGTTCCTTCGCTATCGGTTCAATGAACCCCCTGATTATCATCTCCGCGGCGTCCTCCTCCTCCACACCTCTCGACATGAGATAGTAGATCGCATCGTCATTGAGCTTCCCTACTTTTCCCTCGTGCGACACATCCACGTCTTCCTCGTTGACCTCGACGAACGGCATCGTGTCGGAACGGGACTCGTCGTCGAACATCAGTGCGTCGCAGTCGACGTTGACTGACGAGTTCTCTGCCCCATCATGTACCCTGACCAGGCCACGGTAGTTGGAGCGGCCACCGTTCTGTGAGATGCTCTTCGATTCCACGGTGCTGTGCGTGTCCGGTGCGAGGTGGTGTACCTTCGCGCCCGTATCGATATCCTGGCCTTCACCCGCGAATCCTATAGTGATATGGTTCGCAGTTGCACCTTCACCGACGAGGTAAGAAGACGGGTAAAGCATAGTGACCTTCGATCCGAGAGAGCCCGATACCCACTCGATCGTGCCACCTGATTTAATCATCGCCCTCTTCGTGTTCAGGTTGTAGGTGTTCTTGCTCCAGTTCTGCACGGTCGAGTACTGCACGTGCGCGTTCTCCTTCACGAACACCTCCACTCCCCCCGCGTGCAGGTTGTGGCGGGCGTATCTCGGGGCGCTGCAGCCCTCTATATAGTGGACCTTGGAACCAGGCTCAGCGATGATAAGCGTGTGCTCGAACTGTCCCATCCCCTCCGAGTTCATCCTGAAATACGCCTGTAAGGGCATCTCAACCTCCACGTCTTCCGGCACATGGACGAACGATCCCCCGCTCCACACGGCGGCGTGCAGACCCGCGAACTTGTTGTCCGATGGGGGTACGTTCTTCCGCATGAAATGTTTACGGACGAGTTCCTCGTGCTCATGCACCGCCTGATCCATATCCATGAACACGACTCCCTTCTCTTCCCATTTCTCCTTCAGGTTCTGGTAATGCACGGTCGATTCGTACTGAGCTCCCGTCCCCGCCAGCGACTTCCTCTCCGCCTCCGGGATATCGAGAGCGTCGAAAGTGTTCTTGATATCTTCAGGGACATCCTCCCAGTCGTTCGCCTTCGTATCGTCCGCCTTCAGGTAGGGGACTATCTCATCGATGTCCAGACCGGAGAGGTCTGGCGATAACTTCCAGTCAGGCATCGGCCTCTTCTTCCACTCCCTCAGTCCTTCAAGCCGCTTCTCCAGCATCCACTCAGGTT
>JALIDP010000001.1 GCA_022865215.1 Candidatus Nanohalarchaeota archaeon QJJ-7
ACGAAGGAAAGGCAAAGTGGAAGGAGCTTGAAGACAAAGTATCCTTTTCCAAGGGGAGTTTGAGCAATTATCTGAACAACCTAATGGAGGATGGCTATATTCTGAAAGGTTTTGACGGCGATAAGAAGTTCTATGAAATAAATACCGACCTAGTAAGTGATTGTCCTTATCTATCGGATGAACTGGCAGAGGAGCGAGCATACAAAATTAATGAAGTCGTAGAAGGAATGCAGGACTACGGACTTATAGATCAATTCACTCCAGAGAAAGTAAACGAATTTTTAGAGGATTACAGAGACCATGATCTAGTTAGAATAAGAAGAAAGGACTTAATGGGTAGAAAGCAGGAAGTAAGCAAAGAAGCCTATTTTGAGTTCCATAGGTTACTAGAAATGGTTCTTAAAGAGACAGAGGAAGTAAGGTTTTCCTGGAGAGATGTAGGGATTAATGGAATACAAAAGCAGGAATCAGATTTAATTAGATTCGTTACTAAAGATGATATACTCAAGGCTCTGGAGAAAGGATGATGAAACAAGCTCCAGAAATAAAAGAATAGCGACCTACTTATTTGACGCCCACCGGATTTAATGGTTCAGGCGGATTCCTGGGGGGGCTAAAAATGTATAAGGAGAATAATAACATTCCGATAGGCCTATCCAATTTTGTTGGTGTCAAATATGATGTTAAACCTGTTTCCCGATCAGGATACGATCGAAAGGATGAACTTGGACCCCTTAAAAAGTTGTGCGAAAGAGCCTCTATTAATCTGAAAACTGTTAAGACTCCAATTTACGACGTAGATGAGGAAACTAAGCTTGTATACATCAGCAAAGACCAAGATAAGATAGAAGAAGCTATAAAAGCCGAACATAAGGGAGATAGAAATAGAATTGGAAGTTTACTTGGTTACCCTTCTTGTTGTATTGATAAATTTCAGGAAAAATTAGGAAAAAAGGATCTTCTCAAAGAACTCTGGAAGCAAAAAGGAGAGACGTCTTACCTGATGAACACGCTGTATAATTTTTCAGGGAGGAAAATTCCTGAGAAAGATTCTATAAAAAAACATTTTGCTTCTTCTACCTTCTATCTACCGCATCAGCCTTGTTCTTTAGACTGTAAAAAAAGCCTTAAAATGGCAAAAGAAATAAGAAACGGTCTAAAAAAGGATTTTCCAGAACAAGAGGGATCAATAAGGAAGAAACTTCAGGGAACATTTCTATATTTTGATGACTTGAACTTCGCTACGTTTACAGGACGGAAAACGGAAAGCGGCATAGCTTATGATGAAGTATTAACCGAACTATCCAATATCGAAGATGAAAAGATTATGAGAGCAATTGACGAGGGAGATAATATCATTGAAGATGAAGGTCTTCATATACGCAGAGGAAACGATTCAATCCTCAATCAAGAGGACGGCACAACAATATTTTTCGAATAGGGCCAAGAAGTGACCGGGACTCCCTGCATCTATGAGCTATCGAAGTTCACGCAGTTCGATGTCGAGTAATTTCTCGAGGGCAAGGAGTTGCTCGAGTTCACCAAATATGACGCGGAAAACGCAGGGAACATCTATTACCAATTAGAGGGGGAAGAAGTCAGAATAGGAGAGATAGACATAGTAATAGCTGGGGTGGTGAAGCGGATAAATCTTACACTCGTCACCCTCGACCACGACTTCGAGAAGCTATCCAGTTTAGACACAAAATTCTATTAACCACAGAACTGGATTATAAATATTTCTAGCCCTGTACCCCTCTCATGGAACACCTCCTCTGGATCTTCGGGAGTGTGGTGGCGGTCAGCCTGGTCGCTTTCATCGGTGTGGTAACGCTCAGCTTTCGGGAGAGCTTCCTCCACCGCCTCGTGTTCGTCCTTGTGAGCTTCGCCGCGGGAGGTCTCTTCGGTGGCGCGTTCATCCATCTACTCCCGAGGACTGCACAGCAGTTCGGCTTCTCTACTCTGACAGGTGTTTACGTCCTGGGAGGCATAGCCTCGTTCTTCACAATAGACAAGTATATCCACTGGCACCATCATCACTTCCGTGAGGAAGAAGAGTGTGAAGAGTGTGCTGAACCGTTATCATACATGATCCTCCTCGGCGATGGTTTCCACAACCTCATAGATGGAATGGTCATCGCCGCCGCCTATCTTTCCTCTCTTTCTGTCGGAATAGCCACGACGCTCGCGGTGGTACTCCACGAGATCCCGCAGGAGATAGGAGACTTCGGAGTACTCGTGCACGGCGGGCTCTCTGTCAGGCGCGCCCTGATCTATAACTTCCTCTCCGCCCTGACAGCTGTACTTGGTGCGGTCGTTGTCGTGCTCCTGGCTACCGGTACCGGGATTACAAGAATCCTGGTTCCGTTCGCCGCGGGCGGATTCATCTACATCGCGGGTACGGACCTACTTCCAGAGTTCAAGGAAGAGACCGACGTCCAGAAATCTACCATCCAGATGGTAACGTTCCTTCTCGGGATCGGGGTCATGTGGGGGTTGAAACTGGTGGTCCAGACATACCTCTAGAGATTCCTTCAGTGTTGGTGCCCGTGGTCAAGGTGCTCAGGATGCCTTAAGGATGAGAAAGTGCGCTGCACGACCTCGTTCAGCGCTGGGTGTATATGGACAGTTCTCCGGATATCGTCGACTGTTCCCGATCCAGATTTCATCGCTACAATAACTTCGTGGATGATGCTGGACGCGTTTGGCCCTATAACGTGGAATCCCAGGATTTCTCCGGAATCATGGTCCGCCAGCACCTTAGCGAACCCGGCCTCCTCCTTCAGCGCAAGGCCCATAGCAGTATCGGCGTAATCGTGCTTTCCGACCAGGTACTCTATACCTTCCTCCTTCAGCTCTCCTTCCGTTTTACCAACACCAGCGACCTGCGGAGAGGAGAAGACTGCATGAGGCATCGCAGTGAAATCGGCTTCGTGCTCGTGCTCAGTCAGCATGTTCACAGTAGCGTACTGTGCCTCGTGGTTCGCTGAGTGCTTGAACATGTAGTTGTCCGCGATGTCACCTAGCGCGTAGACCCCTCCCACGTTCGTCTCCAGGTGTTCATCCGTCTTCACAAATCCGTTTTCGTCCGTCTCGATACCTACCTCCTCGACCTTCAGTCTGTCCGAGTTGGGCTCCCTACCTGCGGCGACGAAAAGCCTGTCTCCCGACACCTCGACCGTTTCACCGCCCTCACTCTCTGCCTCCACTTTGACTGTACTGTCCTCTTCCGACACCTCAGAGGCCCTGTAACCTGTATAGACATCGTATTTCTCCGAGAAAATTTCAGTGAACTTCTCCCGCACTTCTTCGTCCTCGTTCCCTAGCATCGTGTCCGACATCTCGAGGATGGTGATATCGGTTTCCAGAGTTCCGTAGAAGTGGGCAAGCTCCGCCGCTATGTAACCTCCCCCGATGATGACAAGGTGGTCGGGCTGCTCCTCCGGATTCAACGCGTCTCTGGAGGTCCAGTAATCCACTTCCTCGATACCATCGATAGGAGGTACGATAGGACGGGAACCTGCAGCGATCAGGATCCTCGGTGCAGTTATCTTCTCTCCACCGACCTCCAGAACCTTCTCGTCGACGAACTTCCCCCTCTCCTGGTAGAGGGTGTGACGGTCCGAGTCTCGGAGCCCCTGCACTATATTTTCAGACTCTTCTTCCACATGGTCGTTCACCTCTTCCACGATCTCCTGGAACCTGATACCCTCGATATCTGCCTCTATCCCGAACTTCCCAGACTCCTGTACAGTCTCTGCCACGTCCGCTCTATGGATAAGCATCTTGGACGGGATGCAACCACGGGTGAGACAGGTCCCTCCTATCGAGTGATCGTCCACCACCGCAACGTCCATGCCGCGTTTTACTGCGTTAGAAGCTATCTGGAGGCCTGTACCGGAACCGATAACTATGAGGTCGAACTCCTTCATACCCTTCCTATTCCTATCTCTTTTTTAATTAGATGACGTCCGAACGTTCGGATTCGATGGTTTTATATGGTGTGGCAGGAAATGATGAGTTGCCATGGACCCCGACAACGATGAGGACAAAAAGGAAGAAGTAAGGAGCATGCTGGGGGACAGAGCAGCTGACCTCCTGGAAGACGAGGACTGACTCACTCCTTCAGCCAGATGGCGCCTTCTCCAGTATCCTCAACTATAAACCCGGCGTCCTCTAGGGTCTGACGTATCTCGTCAGCTTTCCCGTACCTCTCCTCTTCCCTGTACCTCTCTCTTAGAGTCACAAGGAGGTCTGCAAACAGTCTATCTTCCTCTGATATCTCCGGATCGACATCCACTCCCAGAACCTTGAAAAGATCTATCAACCTGGATCTGACCTCTTCTCTCACAGATCCACCTTTCTCCAGTACAGAGTTCACCTCCCCCACAAAGTCCACCAGCACCTGCTTCGCCTTCGCAGTGTTCAGGTCATCGTCCATGTACTCCTCGAACCTCTCTTCAAGCCCCTCAACGTCTATATCGGTTTCTTCCCCGCCTTCAACCTTCTCCATCCTCTGGACGGTTTTCCGGACCTTTTTCAGCTCCTTCTCTGCCTGTTCCAATCCCTCGAGAGAGAAGTCCATCTCGGAGCGGTAATGAGAAGATATCAGATATAGACGGATGGCGTCCCCGTCATGCTTCTCCAGCAGTTCGCGGACCGTATAGAAATTACCCTCGGACTTGGACATCTTCTCTCCTTCAACAGTTACAAACTCGTTGTGGAGCCAGTAGTTAGCCTGTCCAGTTCCACAGCCCGCGAAACTCTGTGCCCGCTCGTTCGGATGGTGCGGGAAGATGTGGTCCTTACCTCCTGTGTGGATGTCGAACAGGTCTCCGAGGTACTCTTCGGACATCACAGTACATTCGATATGCCATCCCGGGTAACCGACGCTCCAGGGAGACTCCCACTTCATGAGGTGTCCTTCATCGGCTTCCAGCCAGAGAGCGAAGTCGAACTGGTTCTTCTTGTTCTCGTCCGGCTCCACACGCGACTCTGCCTCCTCTTTCAAATCCTGTAAATCCTTCTTCGCCATCTCTCCGTACTCGAACTTTTCTGCGGCCTTCTCGACGTCCATATAGACGTTTCCGTCGACTTCATAGGCGTACCCGTTCTCCACTATCTGTTTCACGTACTCGATCATCTCGTGGATGTGTCCAGTCGCTCTCGGCACGATATCCTGCCTCTCCACGTTCAAAGCTGCAGTGTCCTCGAAGTACCGTTCGATCTGTTCCTCGACCAGTTCCATCGGTTCCAGCCCTAGCTCCTCCGCACGCTTCAGGACCTTGTCCTCCCCCTGGTCCGCGTCGTCCGTCAGGTGTCCCACGTCGGTTATATTCTGTACGTGCCTGACAGTGTATCCTTTCCACTCCATGTAACGCCTCAGAGTGTCCCAGGCAACGTAAGCCCGCGCGTTCCCAACGTGAAGATCATCGTAGATGGTCTGACCACAGCTGTAGAGCCTTACCTTTCCCTCCTCGATAGGTTCGAACTCTTCCTTCTCTCGTTCCAGAGTGTTGAACAATCTCAGCGTCATGTTACCTCCCTCAGTTTCAAGGAATAAATAGCCGGGGTCGGGATTCGAACCCGAGTAAGCCGCTGTCTGCCGTCCTTCTTCCAGGATCCGAGACGGAGTCGAGGATGGAACCTGGTGGACCCTTCCAGTGGAAGGGCTTCCTCTACGGCTGCAGGCGGCCACATAACCACTCTGTCACCCCGGCACGGAGTGACGGGTGCGCAGATTGAGCACCGTAAGGTGCGACCTCTGTCACCCCGGCCTGCATAGGATAGAATTCCGGAAAACTCGGATATAGAAACGTCTATCGGAGAGAACTCAGTTACAACGGGCCGGACAAAAACGTCCACCCTTCATACCACAGTATTCCACGCCGATATTTTAAAAGAGCGACGGTTAATCTTCACGGAAAAACAAAACGGCATTATTAGTTCCAAAAGACTCTCTTTCCATGATTTTATGGATATTATAAAAGAATCGATATACGAGAAGATCAGTATAAGAGGTGACCAAGATGACAGATCTAGAAGATGAAGATGAACCGATCGAGTTCGAAAATGGACAGAATCCCCCGCCACTGTTCGAGAACGAGGACCACGGCGTGACAGCGTGGGCTGAAGAAGACAAGAACGGCAACTTCTTCCTCCGGATACGGCTCCCGCTCGGCCTCGGAACCGTCCCGCTGTTCGTCAACGACAGCGGATACGACAACATCCACGATGCGTTCAACCGTCTCGTGGAGCATGTCCAGGACTGAAAGGTCGGTATTAGAGGCCTTGTAACACGTTTAAAAGCTTCCCAGACCAGTTCTCAAGCGGGATAGCCCGGCCGCCTCGGGGACGGCTGTAACCACGAATCCTCGATAGCGGGGGCGAAGCCTCGGGGGCGCGGGACCCTGGCAGGTCGGCCCGTGCCCGGACGTCGACCCGCCGTCCTCCGGGGCCTTCCCTGCGGTGAACCGGGTCAGGCCTTGACGGGAGCAGCCCTAAGCCGTGGTGGTAGGCGTTCGGAGGGTCGCGGCGGCGAGGAAGGGCCCGGATCACTGCCCTGTCAGGACTCCCGCCACCCTGGGCGTTCCCACTTCTTTTTACCTGGATATCGGAAACCGGCTTTAACGGTAAAAGGGTTCAGACCAAAAACCTAGGCATGATAGAGCTGAGAGGTACATCCCATATAGCCGGAGAAGACCTGGAGAGTATAGGTAGAGAGGTACAGGATAAACAGCCTGATGTAGTAGCAATTGAGCTGGACAGAGTCCGTTTAAAAGCCCTGATGAACGATAAACAGGGAAGGAGGCCTGGAAACCCTTTCTTCCTTTTCCTCAAGTATATCCAGGAACTTTTAGGAAGACGGACAGGTGTCGCTCCCGGATCCGACATGCTGGAAGCCTTCCGGGCTGCTGAAAAGGAAGGTATCGATGTCGCACTGATAGACCAGAACATCGCATTTACACTCCAGAAGCTGAAAGATGCCCCTGTCAGGGAGAAGATCAAGTTTGTGGGCTATATCCTTGTCGCTCCCCTCATAATGCCGGGTATGAATATCGATCTGGAAAATGTTCCTGGAGAGGAACTGGTAGAAGATATGCTTCTAAGGTTCGAGGTCGGTTTCCCCGAGATGTATAACGTCCTAGTAAAGGAGAGGAACCAGATAATGGCGGAACGCCTCATCTCTCTAGAGAAGGAGTACGATGAGGTCCTGGCATTCGTGGGGGCGGGACATGTCCAGGGGCTGGAAGATATCCTTCACCGCGCATAATCCTATTAAACTCGGAGAACCAACTCTCCTCTATGACTGAGTTCGAGCGGGAGCTCGTCAATGCTTTCAACCGGTACTTCGGGGACAGCAACGAGAAGGGTATAGCTTACCGGAGGAAACAGCACCGGTTCTCCTCGCAGTTTGTCGACATCCTGGTAGACTCTATACGTCCGGATTTCTACCTGGCTATAGAGAACAAATCTATAAGCACGAATGCAACGAACAAACTCTACTTCTCCCAGCATTTCTCCGAGAGCAAGGACGGTCACCAGGTGGACAGGATTTCCGAATTTCTACAGAAATCAGGTAGGAAGGGTTTCCTGGCCGTTGAAGTGAAACGGGGAAGAGGCAAACAGAGGAAAGCTTTCTTCGTACCCTGGAAGAATCTGGAGTATAGATACAGGGAGGGGGAACCAGGTATAGCTATCGATGAACTGGAAGATTTCATGGAGATAGAACGTACCTCCGATTATTACGACGTCAGACCTGTCTTCGAAGGTGTTACAGCATGAACATCACCAGAGAACTCAGGGGCCTCGGGATCTCAATCCTCGGTCTGGGTTTCGCTTTCGCAGTACTCTTTTTCGGAGACAGCAGTCCGCGCTTCCTTTTGCAACCAGAGTTCCTGCCCGCTCTTGTGGTTGCCACAGGACTAGCGGCAGCCTCTTTCACACCACACGAGGCCATGCACAGGGTCACTGCCCGTGCACTCAACGCTTACGCGGAGTACAGGATTTGGAAACCAGGAGTGGTCCTCGCAGTGCTCAGCTCGTTCCTCGGAGTTGTCTTCGCCGCGCCAGGGGGAGTTAAGATGCATACGAAGAGGGGAGAGAGATACGGTTACTGGGCTCCCACCCTAGATATAGACCAGACAGGGGTTATCGCCGTAGTCGGACCCCTTATCAACGTGATGATCGCCGTTATACTGGCTTTCCTCGCAGGTTCCTACACCATCATGTTCCAGGGAACGAACCTCTTAACCGTAGGAAGCAACATTAACGCCTTCCTCGCAGTATCCAACCTCCTTCCGTTCTACCCCATGGACGGGTACAAGGTACTCAGGTGGAACACCTTCATCTGGGCTGTCGTGATAACCCTCTCGATCCTACTCTTCTTCCTCTGAAAGACAGGAAACTTAAACAAGGAGACGAATTATTGACCATGAGCGAGGTTCTTGACCCTGCGTATATCTACATCCTCCTGTTCATCGGACTGCTAATTGTGGGTCTCGGTCTCGGCTACAATGCATCTGATGCTATCGGAGGTACAGGCAGTATCGCTCTTACGGTTATACTTGGGTTCTTGGCCGGTATATATAGTTCCCGAGAAGAGAACCAGCTCTTCGGTAGCCTCGCTCTCACCACAGGATTCACATTAATAGTTGTCTGGCTCCTGCCCCTCGGACTCGAATGGGGTATAGCAATATTTCTCATAGGTTTCATAATCGGGATGAAGACAGAAAGGAGATAGGGAAGGACTTTTTATTCGGGATGTCGAAGAACTGTACATGCCCGAGATCACTGTTGGCAGGGATGACTCCGACCTTGAAGAGTATGGAGAGGAGTTCGCAACCGCATTCATAGGCAAGCACATCGTCGGGGAGCAACAGGAGGCTCACACTGCCAACCCTCTACATCTCGATATCGCGAGGCCTCACGTTATGGGGATATTCGGGAAGAGGGGTACAGGTAAATCCTACACCATGGGCGTACTCGCGGAAGAACTGAAACAGTCGGAAGAGAAGGTGAAAGACAACCTCTCCACGCTCATGATAGATTCCATGGGGATATTCTGGTCGATGAAGAACCCTAACGAGGATGATGCAGTTATCCTGGACCACTGGGATCTCAACCCCCAACAGATAGATATCGACCTTTACGTCCCTGAAGGCCATGTTGATACATTCAGGGAGAAGGACATCCAGTTCGACAGGACTTTCGCCATAAAACCCGGGGACCTGAACCCGGGGGACTGGGCACTCGCCTTCGACCTAGATATCACCGAACCTATGGGTGTACTACTGGAAAGGATAATCAATGATATAAGAGATGACAAAGGGAAAACATACACAATAGAGAACCTTATAGACTACGCATATAGCCATGACGACTTCGAAGACAACGTTCGTAGAGCGCTGATAAACCGGTTCGAGAGAGCATTGGACTGGGGGATATTCTCAGTAGACGCTCCCGATGTTGAGGAGCTTACCGGTAGAGGGAACCTTACTGTGTTAGATGTCAGCATGTTCGAGGATCTGAGTGGTGGCTGGTCAGCAAGGACGCTCATAGTTGGTCTCCTCTCCCGCAAGATCTTGAGGAAGAGGATGGAATCGAAGCGGGTGGAGGAGATAGAGGAGATGGAAGGCATAAGGACTACAGAGTCTCCTATAGTATGGATGCTTATCGACGAGGCACACCAGTTCGCGCCAGAAGAAGGAGAGACAGCTGCTACGAATCCTCTCCTCCAGTGGGCGAAGATCGGGAGAGAACCAGGTGTTTCGATGGTGCTCGCAACCCAGCAGCCGAACAAACTGGACTCGCGGATCCTCTCGCAGATGGACATCCTCCTGACCCACCGTCTCACCGCCCAGAACGATATCGATGCCCTGGGCAACATAATGCAGACCTATATGCAGTACGATATCACTGAATACATCGACAACCTTCCCAGGCAGGACGGGGCAGGGATAATCCTGGACGACAACTCAGAGCGCGTCTACACGGTCCAGATCAGACCACGTCTCTCCTGGCACGCCGGAGGAACTCCTTCCGCAGTAAAGCAGGAGAGGACTTGATACCTATGTTTCTGGAGTCCTTGACGTCTGAAATCGTGTTACAAAGGTTCCTCTCGATCTTGCTTTTCCCTGTAAACAATCCTGAATTCCTGCCATCTCTCATCCCAATATTCCTTGGTCTTGCGGTTATAGAGCTTTACTTCGGCAAGTACTCGTTCGAACAGCTAGGGTGGAACTCCGCGGTATCGAACGCGGTTCTGATCCTGGCGACCGCTCTGACCCTCATAGTCAGGCTGAATCTCCTAGGTGCACCATCCGGCCCTCGCTACACGGTAGCGTACGGAGTCCTTTTACTCGGCCTTTTCATCCTTATCATGGACTTCTACCATGTCTGGCCGGCGAGTATTGCGTTCGTTGTATCTTCAGGATTCGCCACATATACCTCCGTGTATATCTCTATCGCCTGGGTGTATGATGGGCTCCCCTTGGACGCGAATACCTTAGCCGCCTCGGCCCTGTTCATGATATCTTTCTACCTGTTATTCGAAGTTATACAGCACATGGAGGAGGAAGTTCTACCTGAGCAGATATACCGGCCGAGAGATTGAATCTTATCAAGCTTCATCGCTACAGCATCACATGTCGCAGGAAACTCTTCAGGAAGACTCCTTCATCCAGCATCCCCGGATAGTGGAAGGTTCCCTTGAAGCACGCACATACCAGGAGGTTATCGCCGCGGAGGCCCTCGATCAGAACACCATCGTGGTCCTTCCAACTGGTCTTGGGAAGACTGCCGTCGGGATACTGGTCGCCGCGCAGAGGCTGGAAGAACGTCCGAACTCGAAGATTCTGATGCTGGCGCCTACGAAGCCTCTAGCCGAGCAGCACAAAAAGGAGTTCTCGCGCTGTCTAGAGATAGATACAGACGTCTTCGAAGTATTGACAGGTGAGACAGGTCCGGAGAAGAGGGAAGATATATGGAAGGAAGTGGGTGCCTTCTTCGGCACCCCTCAGACGGTTGAGAACGATATCATCAACGGTCGTTTAGACCTATCCGACTTCTCACTGGTCATCTTCGACGAGGTGCACAGGGCGACAGGCGACTATCCCTACAGCTTTATAGCCGATAAATACGTGGATTCGTCAGATGATCCGAGGATCCTGGGTCTCACCGCATCACCGGGTGGGGATAGGGAGAAGATCGAGAGGGTCGCGGATAACCTTTACGTGGACAACTTCGAGACCAGGACTGAAGACGATGCCGACGTGGAACCCTACGTGGAGGAGAAGGAGACCAACTGGGTCAAAGTCCAGCTGGACCGGAACTTCGAGAGGGTGAAGAAGCAGCTGGAAAAGGCAGAGAGGAAGAGGCTCAGCAAGCTGAAAGGGCTCGGACTTCTGGATTCCACTTCCCGGGTTCAGAAGTCAGACCTGTTGAAGCTGAGAGGTGAGATAGGTTCCAAACTGGGGGAACAGGATGACCCGAAACTATACCAGGGCATGTCACACGTCGCGGCCTGCATGAAGATAGAGCACGCACTGGAACTTCTTGAGACGCAAGGAGTGAAACCGCTCTACCAGTTCTTCGAGAAGATGGAGAAGGATCCAGGGAGCAAGGCTGCGAAGAGTCTTCTGGATGACGAGAACTTCAGGAACGCGATGTCCGTGACTGAATGGATGGTGAACAACGGGAAAGAGCACCCGAAACTGGAGGAGCTCGAGAAACTTCTGAACGAGAAGATAGAAGACGATAAGAACGCTATAGTCTTCACACAGTACAGGGATACGGTAGATCTCATCCACGAGAAGATGGATGAGAAGGCAGATCTGGAACCTGTAAAGTTCAAGGGTCAGAAGGAGAACTTCACGCAGAAGAGGCAGATAGAGATCCTGGACGAGTTCAGGGACGGCGATTACAACATCCTTGTGAGCACGAGTGTGGGAGAGGAAGGGCTCGACATCCCTTCCGTCGACTACGTGTTCTTCTATGAACCTATTCCTTCAGAGATACGGACCATCCAGAGGCGTGGTCGTACCGGTCGCCAGGAGAGCGGCGAGATCTACGTCCTTATGGCAGAAGATACCCGGGACGAGGGACATTACTGGAGCGCGAAGCACAAGGAGGAGAGCATGAAGGAGGTGGTCGAGGACCTGAAGGGGGAGGGTTCGAATGGCGTGGAGGTCGAATCTTCCAAGGAATCGAAGGAGGGACAGAAGACACTGGACGGTTTTTCTGGAGGAGAGGAACTCGTCATCATCGCTGACGACCGGGAGAACAAGGTTATGAAGGAACTTTCCCGTAAAGATGTGAAGGTTAGGAGTCAGAGGCTCGAGGTCGGTGATTTCTTGGTATCCGACCGGGCGGCGGTTGAGAGGAAGAAAGCGGAAGACTTCGTCTCATCTATAATCGACAACAGGCTCTTCCCCCAGTTGAGGTCTCTGGCAGGCCAGTTCGAGAGGCCTGTCCTCCTCCTGGAAGGAGAAGACCTCCACGGCCACAGGGATATACACCCGAACGCGGTCCGCGGTGCTCTCTCCTCCGCGGTCCTGGACTTCGACATCCCGGTGCTCTGGAGTTCAGGGCTCGAGGAGACCTCAGAGCTTCTCATCTCTCTGGCGAGGAGGGAACAGGAGGACCAGGACAGGAGCGTTGACCTGAGAGGTGAGAGGAGTCCGAAGACAGAGAAAGAGCTTCAGGAATACCTTGTCGCAGGACTTCCGAAAGTTTCGAACACCCTGGCGGAAAGGCTTCTGGAACGCTTCGGCAGTGTAAAAGAAGTTTTCTCAGCCTCCGAGACCGATCTGAAGGACGTGGAGGGGATAGGTGAGGAGAAGGCTTCTAGGATAGTGGACATCCTGGGGAGGGAGTACGAGTGACCAGGAATGAACTCGTGATCGTCGGGATCGACCCCGGAACTACCTCTGCTGCCGGTTTAATGAGTCTGGACGGGGAACTGGTGAACTATACAAGCAGGAGAGAGTTCTCGAAGGACCGGATAATACAGTTCATCGTGGAAAACGGTAAGCCTCTTATCGTGGCTTCAGACGTCTTTCCTGCACCTTCTCTCGTGGAAGAGATAGCTTCCAACACCGGTTCGGTACTCCTCTCGCCTGATAGAGACCTGGAAGCAGATTACAAGGACAGGCTCGTTTCAGATCTCGGTGTGGAAGGAGAGGACTCTCATATCAGGGATGCGCTCGCATCGGCAGAGTATGCCAGGAGAGAGTACGAGGACAAGCTGGAAGAGATAGAGAAAAGGGTAAGAGAGGAAGGGGTGTGGGAAGACATGGAAGATGTTGTAGAGCTGGTTATCAAAGGCTCACTATCTATATCTCAGGCCGTTAAAGAGGTCAAAAAGGTCGACCCAGGGGCAGAAGAACCGGGGGAAGAAAAGGTCGATAGAGACTGGGAGAGGATAGCTGAGAAACGTAAAGACCGGATAGACCTTCTTGAGGGAAAAATAGATAATCTGGAGAAGTATATCGGGGAGGATGATGAAGATGAAGGAGATAGCCCGGTATTACCAGAAGAACTGGAGAAGAGGAACCGGACCATCCAGGAGCTCAGAGAAGAGCTGGAGCTGAAATCTGCGGAGAACGATCGGCTGAAAGAGGAGATAGATAGACTCAGGGAAGGTATCCGGAGGCTGGACGAGGGATGGGTAAAAGTGCCTAAGGTGGAAAAATTAGCAGATTCAGGCCAGGAGGCTGTATACGTGGAAAGCTACAGTGGAGGAGAGATATCCGGAGAGGTAAAGAAGGTGATAAGCCCCAAATACCACGAGGAACTCTCAGATAAAGGGATCCTGTCTATCCTTGTGGGAGAAGTCGAAAGGAAAGTTGATACAGGAGACTCTTACATCGTTCATCCAGAAGAGCTCGAAACAGAAGAAGATACTGAGGGGTTCATGGAATGGCTAGAGAGCTACCAGCAGAGGTGAAAGAGAAGTTTCAGGACTACCGGGAAGAATACAGGGAGTTGATCGAAGGGATGAACAGCCGCCAGGAAGGGCTCTATAGCGCCCTCATCTTCCTGGTAAAATTCAGTTTGCTAGCCGCCCCTTTCTACATCGTCCTGGGAACGGGATGGGAACTGGAAGGATTGAGAGCCTGGAACGCACACGCTTCCGCCTACATCCTAGAAATTATCGGTATCGATGCCTCATCCACAGGTAGTTTTGTCCTTACAGGGGACATGGTTCTCGATGTCACCTGGGACAGCACTGCATGGAAATCGGCAGCAGTCTTTATAGGACTTATATTAGCTTCTCCAGGCCGTCTCGGTGCAAAGATGAAAGGGATCCTACTAGGAATCCCTATACTCCTGGGAGTGAACCTCCTGAGGATATCCTCGATGGTCTACGCTGTACGGGTTCTGGGTCTCGACTACGAGTTCATCCACACCTTCCTCTGGAGATGGGGTCTCACGGTCGCTGTACTTGCATCCTGGCTCCTTTGGTGGTATCGAACAGATATATCACGGCGAATCCGGAAAATAGGGAGATTATAGGTAATTTTTATATTCCGCCCACCCGGTTGTAAGCATTATGGCAGATTCTGAAGAAGAAAGATCAGTAGAGGAGATAGTCAGTGAACTAGAATCCCGGATCGATACCCTGGAAGACAAAGTGATGATGGAACGTCTGGAGGACCTCGCCCTGGAGGATAAGCTAAAGATCGTGCAGGATCTGGTCGAGAGAGATGAGGAAACAGTCAAGGAAAAGCTGGAGATGCTAGACCAGATCGAAGAGGAGTACGAGGAGACACAGGTGGAAGAGAAGCTCCAGTATCTCTACAAAGAGCTGAAATCTCTCAAGAGTAATGTGGAGGAACTGAGCGAGGGACAGGTCCAAGAAGACGATTTGAACGAGTTAAGGGGACGTATAGACCGCCTGCAATCTAGGCTGGATGAAGAGAGTGGAACCGATGAGGAGGAACTCGATGATATATACGATAAAATCTACACCCTCAGGGACAGATTGAAAGAACTGACCGAGGAAATGGAGGAGTCAGAATACAGTCTTTCAGATTCCGAGATCGACGATCTAGTCAGCAAGGTCGAATCTCGCGTAGATACAGGAGATTCGGACGGTTCAGATGCTTCAGCTATAGAGATAAAAGAAGAAGTTCTTGAAGAGATAGATACTTCATATGTCTCCGAGAAGGCATTAGATGATCTGAGGGAAGAAATAAACAGTCTCAGCAGCAGGATAGATACTCACGAAGAACTGGAGGATGGTGGAGATATACTGGGGGATGTCCGTTCCCGTATCGCCGAGCTAGAAGATAAGGTGGAGGAACTTGAAAACTCTGGCCTAGAGGGGTCCGGAGATACCTCCGATATAGATTCTGGGGCGATCGAGGAACTGCGGAGCGAGCTGGAAGAACTCCAGGATGAGATCTCAGAATCAGCGAAAGAAGACCTTAAGGCGGAGATAGAAGCCATTAAGGAGAAAGTAGAAGAACACGATGAACGGCTTTCCGGCGATATAACACCGGAAATCAGGGAAGACCTCAGTGAAACACAGGAAAGGGTTGAAGCTATCCAGCAGTCCCTGGAAGAAGAGATATCACATCTGAAAGAGGAAGATATCCAGCCCCTGAAAGAACGGCTTGAAGATGTAGAAACAGAAGATATAGACGATATAGAAGACCGTATAGACGAGATAAACGAAAGGGCTGATGATATAGAGGAGAGGCTTGAGATCAATGCCGATGAACTCCTTGAAGCACTCGAATATAACGGAGACGAGCTTGAGGACCGGTTCAAAAATATACTGGTCCAGATAGAACAACTCAGGGAGATGATCGGACGTCAAGGAGAACGTATAGACAGTCTCAGCCACGCCCAGAACATATTCGAGAGCAATATCGGCGGGATGATGCAGGAGCACCGGGATTTTACAGAGCAGCTCCAGAGGGAGGACAGGAAGCTCGATAGGAAGACCGATCTGCTTCTAGAGGCATTGGAAGAGGGTATAGATATAGAAGCCGAAGAACTGAAAGAAAAGATAGAGGATCACAAAGATAGGGTCTATATCCGAAGGAAGGAATTCAAAGAGGCTATGCAACAGGAACTGGAACAGCTCGAAGAGGAGATAGAGGCCGGCCAGTTAGGATTAGATAGACAGACAGACCTGCTTCTGGAAGCCCTAGAGAACGTTGTCGAGGAAGGAGACGTGGATACGCGTCTGGAGCAGGACATAGAGCAAGTTGCTTTCCAGAGTGATGCAGGCCTCGAGAGGGTAAAGGAGAAGATCTCAGAGATGCAGGGCGAACAGGAGGCCGAATCATTGGACCACGAAAGGAGGGTGGATATGCTTGTGGAAGCTATAGAAGAAGTTATAACGAAACAAGGAGAAGAGATAGAGGAACTGAAAAGAAGTAAAAACCTGGAACTTCCTGATGACCGGAGGGAGGAGCTAGGTATAGAGGAAAGAGATATAGATGCGATAGCCGAGATAGCTGCCCGGAACCAGGAGAGGGTACAGGAACTCCAGGAGAAGCTGGAGGACATGGAGAGACACGCCCCTACCATCGTTGAATGAGATCGGGAGATTGTCCACTAGCATCCATGGACTTTCATTCCTTCAATCTCTCCAGGATCCTAAGTTCTATTATAGCCACCAGGATATTTACCCCGATAAGGATCATCATAAGGATGGAGAGTAACACGAAGCCGCTCTGCTGCTCGAAACCTATACCCGCCAGAGTCACATATACTGCGATCGTCAGTATAAAGATCGCTACAGCCAGGTAGGACTCCAGAACCTTCCTCCCGAATAGGTTCTCGATCTCCATAATGGTCACACCAGTTAAGTATCCTATCTCCTATATAAACCTGTCCCTTATGGAGCCTAAATCAACTGTAGAACCACGAAATAGACAGGATCACCTAAAAGGATCAGCAGGAGAAGAGCGACAGGGAAGACGGGTACGAACCTCACTCCGGTCCTAACCTTGACCTCCTCTCTCATTTCCCCCAGTTCCTGGACTTGTTCTGATGTAAGACCTGCCACCCTTCCCCCTTCACTACCGAAGCCTGGAATTTCGAAGGGTAAAGGAGATAGAATCCTGTCTAATATCTTATCAGTGAGACCTTCTATGGGGTCTTCACGGACGTTCTGGAGCTCTATATCTTCTGCAAGGACGTCTCCCTCTTCCAGTTTGTCTACAGGTATCTTCGACTGCATCGCCCTCGATTCCACAGTCCTCAAGAAAAGAGAGAGAACGAGGAAACCTGTAAGAACTAATATGAACGCAGCTAGATTACTGACCACTGTCTTCAATGGCGGCGATACTACTGTATATACTGCAAAAGTTCCTGCAACCATCATCCCCGTAAAAAGGACTATTATCCTGGAATAGTGGTGACGACGCGTCTCGAACTCTTCCTCTAAAGCGGTAAGGAAATCCCCGTGACGTGAAGCCACATATACCGCATATGAAACACTATAGACTGATCCAACGAGGAAAACCGTCATCAAGAAGGAGAACTGTTCAGGCCATGGCGCACTGTAAACCGGTTCGAAAGCCGCCACCAGTGCGGGCAACGAGAAGCCTGCAGCCCCGAGTACGAAGGCATCCGCTCCTCCCCACATCCCGGTAAGGTACAGCAGCCATCCGAAGACGAACAACCCTATACCAGATGCCAGAGAAGCAGCCAAAGGGTCTGGGGAACCGGAAATAAAACTCCTGTAACCATGGAAAAACAGGGCTCCCCCTCCTATGACGAGTGAGACAGAGTCAGGAACCTCAGTGGTTTCCAGGTCATGGTAGGCTGCATAGGAGAGACCCCCAAGGACGAACACAGCGAACACTTCCACCAGCATGTAACTGCCTAGACTCCGGAACTTTTTATCACAACCGTCCGAAGAAGTATAAATGAGGATAGTGAAGGTTTCAATATGGTAGAGGGCTCTCTTATAGAGACAGGGGTGGACAGACTCCTGAACTATGTACAGGATAACGGTAAAGTCGAGCTGAAAGAGGCTTCGAAGGCTCTAGGCGTTGAAAGGGATACAGCTATGAAATGGGCTTCCGCCCTGGAAGATTCAGGACTCCTGGAGATCCGTTACTCCGTAAGAAGAGGAAGGATACTAGTCCCGATGGAAGGAGAGGTTACGGAAGAGAAAGTGGAGGAGGCCCGTCAGGAAACTGCTGATGAGATATCTGAAAGAGGTATCCTGGAAAGGGAAGAGTCTGAACTTGAGCAGTATAAAGATATGCTTGAAACTGTGGAGGAAAGCCTGAAGGAAGACGAGAAAGAAGCTGAGGATCTGAAATCCGAGCTTGAAGGGGGAAACCTCCAGAGGTTGCGGGGATATCTCGAAGAACTTCAGGAAACGGAGAGCGAGATCGAAGAGATAGAATCCGATATCGAGGATATCCTGGCGTCTCTCAGGGTCCTGGAAAAGATGGAGGAAGAATCCGTAAAGGAGCCTAATAGCGAGCGAAGAGGTCTTAAATACAGGATAAAGTCCCTATTCTCGGGGAAAAACCGAACTTTCAAATGTGAGGAGTGCGGGAGAGAGTTTGACACGGAACGCGGGTTAAAGACCCATCAGGGGATGATCCATGACTGAAGAGATCGACAGCTACGAGGTGGTATCGGACAAGGTACCTGCACAGATAACTATAGAGAGAACTGAAGACGAATATGTGCCGGTCTACGAGGTGGATAGACCTAAGACAGAAGAGGCGACGCAGGCCCTCCTCTCGAACGTCCGGCAGGAGCTTACTTCAACGGTCCAGCTATCATCGAAAGAGTTCATAGATCCTGGAGAGCTGGAAGAAGTAAAAGAAAAGTTTGAGGATAAAGCGGATGAGATTCTGGAAGATGAACTCCCCTCCCTGGACGCGGACGAGCGGCAGATAGTGGTCGGAAACCTCCTGCACGAGATGCTCGGACTTGGAGATATCGAGATCGTTCTGGACGACGATAACCTTGAGGAAGTGGTGGTCAACGGTGCACAGGAGCCTCTCTGGGTCTACCACAAGGAGCAGGGCTGGCTGAAGACCAATATCGCGTTCGAATCCGACGAGGATATCCGGAACAAGGCCTCGGTGGTGGCGAGGAGAGTGGGAAAGCAGATATCTTCACTCCACCCTCTCCTGGATGCGCACCTCCCTTCAGGTGACAGGACCAACGCTACCATCTTCCCTATATCGACAGAAGGTAACACCATAACAATCAGGAAGTTCGCACGGAGCCCGTGGACCATCACCGATTTCATAGAGAACAACACGCTAAACAAGGATATATCTGCGCTTCTATGGATGGCTATCCAGTACGAGATGAACATAATAATCTCAGGAGGTACAGGTTCAGGTAAGACCTCACTGCTCAACGTCCTCACTCCATTCATACCCCCCAATCACCGTATCGTGTCCATCGAAGATACCCGGGAGATCTCACTTCCAGAGTTCCTGCACTGGGTACCTCTCACGACTCGAGAACCCAACCCTGAAGGGAAAGGCGGGGTTTCCATGCTTGACCTACTAGTCAACTCTCTCAGGATGCGCCCTGACAGGATAATCGTGGGAGAGATAAGGAGAGAAAGGCAGGCAGAAGTACTTTTCGAGGCTATGCATACAGGCCACTCAGTATATTCCACACTCCACGCGGACACAGCGGAGCAGACTATCAGGAGGTTAATCAACCCGCCGATAAACGTTCCGGAAACCCTGATGGAATCCGTAGACCTGAACGTGGTCATGTTCCGTGACCGGCAGAAGAACATCAGGAGGGCTATGCAGGTCTCAGAAGTTATGGCCGAACACCGCGGAGGGGAGACCGACATCTCGCCCAACGTTATCTACCGATGGAGGTCTTCAGATGACGAGATCGTGAAGCAGAACCCGAGTTCGAAAATGTTCGACCAGCTTAAAATGCATACAGGTCTCTCGGACAGCGGGATAGAAGAAGGTCTTGAGGATCGGAAACAGGTACTCGACTGGATGCTGGAGCATGAAGTGAATAACGTCGACAGAGTGGGCAAGGTCATCGCAGAGTTCTATAAGGACCAGGACAAGATAATAGATGCGGTAAAAGACGGTGAAGAACCGGAAAACGTGCTGTAAAAAAGTTGGTACAGTGTCATGAAAGACAAAATCAGCGAACCGTTTCTCCCTGCGGCCGAGCGGTTGACATCCCTCTTCCCGGACATGGAAAGGAAGCTCCTACAGGCACAGATGGATACCACTCCAGTACGCCATCTCGCTGAATCGGTAGTTATGGGGATCGGAACCATGATATTCTTCGGATCGATATTCGTCATACTCGGGAGCAACTTCGGGACAACATCACTCCTCAGGCTCTCAGTTCTCATAGCGCCTGCTGCAGGCGTCCTGGGATTTCTAATCTACGCAAAGTATCCCGACATGAAAGCAAGGAGAAGAGTCCAAAAATTGGAGCGCGACCTCCCTTACGCACTACGTCACCTCCTGATAGAGGTCCAGTCCGGTATGAACCTTTACGAGGCTATGGTCTCGATATCTGAAGGTTACGGAGAGGCCTCGGTGGAGTTCCAGCGGATAGTCAAAGACATAAACGCAGGGGTTTCGGAGATGGAAGCTTTGGAAAAGGCAGTTATAAGGAACCCCTCTCTCCAGTTTCGTCGTTCACTCTGGCAGATGATAAACACTATCAAGGCAGGATCTGACCTGGGTAACACCCTAGAATCCCTGGTTGACGCGATAATGACGCAGCAGATGACTGAAGTGAAACGGTACGGACAGGAACTCAACCCATACATACTCTTCTACCTCATAGTTGCAGTCATCGTACCTTCTCTTGGAGCGTCATTCCTCGTCATCTTCTCAACATTCACAGGGGGTAATGTCTCCAAGCCGATGTTCTACATGATACTGGTATCTATAATCGGATTCCAGATAATGTTCCTCCAGGTGGTACGGACCAAGCGTCCGGAGGTGAAGATCTGATGCACCTGCTGGAGAGGCTGGCATCAATACTTCCACAGAGTTACTTGGATAGTATAGAGAAACAGGCCTATTACGCCCATTTCCCGGGTTACAGGGATACGACTTCACTGATACTGGTGATCGGGACTCTCGCAATCTTGGCGACTGCTTTCCTCCTTCCAGTATCGAACGCTATCAGGGCATTGGTAGCTCTCGGAGGATTCGTAATCGTGGCAGCGTTCCCCTATATCCTCTTCTCACTTATGGCGGAAAGGAGACGCCGAGCAATCGAGAACGTGTTACCTGACGCCCTGTTGCTCATCAGCGCGAACATAGAGTCAGGTCTCACCGTTGACAAGGCATTCCTGGTCAGTGCGAGGGACGAGTTCGGTCCTCTAGCAGATGATATCCGTCTCACCGCGATGAAGATGTTCGGCGGGATGCCTGTGGAAGAAGCACTGGATGAACTGGCGGAGTCGACCAATTCCGAGCTCTTCGAAGAGACCCTGAAACTCCTGGTAGATGGTATAAGTTCTGGAGGTGAGGTTTCCAGCCTCCTGGAGAGTTCAGCTAACGATATCCGCACATCGCTACAGCTCAGGGAGGAGATAGCGACCAACGTCCGGATGTACTCCATGTTCATAATGATAGCCGCAGTCGTTGGAGCACCTCTCCTCTTCGGAGTCTCCACCTACCTGACAGAAACTACATCGCAGCTCTGGGCTTCCGCGGATGTCGGGGGCGTCCCCTCTCAAGGGTTCGTCTCTCTGAGCGAGCCTGAGATCGATATCGAGTTCTTCAGACAGTTCGCGATGGCAGCGATAGCTATAACCAACATCTTTGCAGCTCTCCTCATGTCTGAGATAAAGCGCGGTAGCATGAAGGAAGGACTGAAGAAAGTCCCTCTGTTCGTCATCGTTTCTCTTGGAATCTTTTACGCCAGTCTGAAAGTGATAGTGATATTCCTAGGCTAGCATTACTTATTTAAACTAGCCGAAAAGAAATAGGGCTTGTATGAGACGCGGACAAGTATCTGTAGAGTACCTAGCAATCTTTGGCCTGGTACTTCTGGCGATCGTAGGTGCCGTGTCCTTCATCTCGGGTACGGGTTTCCTGAACCCGTGTCAGGCTACGACCCCGAGCTTCACAGGACAGCCTTTCACCCTTGAGGAGGTAAGGTTCACCGGCACCAACGAGATCACCGCCAGTGTCAGCGCGACCACGCAGGACCTCAACAACGTGGGAATCCGGGTTGACACAGACGGTGACGGCGCATCCGAACATGACAGCACTAATGTCGTCTCTTCACTGAGCGCTGGTGCCTCTGGTGACACGATCACGCTTTCCACCGGAGATGCATTTGCCAGTGGAGAGTGTGCGAGTGTGACATTCGGGGTCAACTACTCGACCGAGGACATCACACAGGAATCGGTCGCATGGGGCTCCACATCACTCACCCGCACAGCGCCGTAAGGAGACCTCCCCCACAGGCCACTGATTTAAGTGAGTAGCTGTAATCAGGGCCTATGAGAAAGGGACAGGTAGCGCTGGAGTACATGGCCATAATAGGTCTTGCGCTGTTAGTCTCGACGCCTCTTATCATAGAGGTACAGACGTCATCGCAGGACCTCAGGGATTCCTTCCAGAACGGGCTCGCGAAGAATGCCCTTAACAACGCAGAAGAAGCTGCTTCGCTAGTTAACTCTCAGGGGCCTCCTGCCAAAGTGACCTTCAGGATACGTCTCCCTGACGGTATCACCCAGACGAACGTTTCAGATAGCTATCTCTACATCCAGCGACGGATGGGGGCTACGGAAACAGATTTCTACAATACAGTCGATTTCAACGTTAAAGGAGATCTGCCCGAAACGTCAGGAGTCCACACCATGGTAGCGGAGGCCGAACCAAATCATGTCAATATCACCGAGAAGTAAAGGACAGTCCTCCCTGGAGTTCGTAACCATGACGGTGCTCCTGCTCCTTATCTTCACCATCTTCGTATCCCTTTTCTCAGGTAACCAGGCCGAGGCTGTCAAAGAGGAGCGGGCCAGGATCGCACTAGCAGTGGCGGATCAGATAGCTTTCGAACTGGACCTCGCGTTCACTGAAGATCAAGGTTTCTCCCGGACATTTGACCTCAGGGACAGTATCGGCGGCCAGGAGTACAATGTTATTGTGAACGGAAGTACTGTCCACCTCTCCTACGGAGATAACCGGAGCGTGGTCTCCACCACTGCCGCGGACAACGTCACAGGAGAAGTGAAACCCGGAGAGAACACGGTCGATAACGAGGGAGGTGTGATATATGTCACGCAGCCGTAAGGGGCAGATGTTCACTGTCGATATGATAGCTAGCGTTCTAATATTCATTCTTATCGTGAACCTTTCCATGATGACCTGGAACATCGCACAGAGGAACAGCGTGATGTTCAACGAGGAACGTTCTTTGCGTGATCGTGCAGCCCAGATATCTGATATACTAATCCGTACGCCGGGCCACCCGGAGGACTGGAACGCCGATAACGTGGAGATTATCGGTCTGACCGCTCCAGATCACGTACTTTCCAGGGAGAAATTGGAGGAGTTCGATTCCCTGTCCTATTCCGAACAGTCCAAACTTCTCAGGATCCGTCAGAACGATTTCCAACTGGAAATCTCTAAAGAGGGTCAGCTGGTCAACGTGAGTTCGGATGGGGGAAACCTTACACTATCCTTCGGTCAGCCTCCTTCGGAAAGCTCCGGTACCGTCGTCGTTGACGAACGCCGGGTGCTGGTAAATGAATCAGAAAAACGAGGATACAGCCCTGCTATACTTCGTACGGTGTTATGGAGATGAGAAAAGGATTCTACTTCTCGTTCGATGCCATAGTGGCTCTGACCCTCCTAGGGTTCACCACGGTTCTACTCCTCTGGAGCTCGGCTCCCACGCAGTCAACAGGAGATATAACCACAGAGACTTTCCGGAAAACTAACACCCTTGCCGAAGATTCGGTACAGATGGCTTCCCGCAGCAGTCTAGGTCAGGCCTTCACTCAGGAAGAGGTCGAGCATTATATCAACGATACCGAACTGGAGAAGGAGGACTCGGAGAAAAGCGTGATGGATGTTATATCGGTTCTCTGGGCTTCGAAAGACACTGAGGCCGCAAAGAACATCTCGAAAGAATTCTTTGACGGCATCATCTCCGACGGCTATGGATACAGGGTTTCCATCTCAGGTGATGAGGACACGCTCATTTTCAACTCCTCCCGACTGAACACCTCAGAGGCACTGGCCAAGTCCCAGCGGATCGTCTCAGGGGTCCAGAAGAATCAGCCGCAGGAAGGCTACCTTTCACGGGCCCGCGCGGAACAGGTTGACAAGAACACTACCGAGGTTTTCGAGATACCGATGGGAGGATCAGCAGTGAGCGGCGGGACTTCGAACTCTCTGGACCTGACACGACATTTCGAACTGGATGCGGAGGATATCCAGAACGCGACACTGTTCCTTTCGATCCGTACCGGGGGTTCGGACCCGAACTCGATCGATGTTCAGGTCAACGGACAGGATGCCGATTTCCCAAGTACCTGGGACTACGAGGTAGACAAGGAGGGGAACCATTTGTTGTTCCACAAGGAGCAGGTGACGGATATGCTGCAGAAGGGGTGGAACTCCATCTATGTGTCGGCGAAGAACACCGCTTCGAACAAGGAGGTGGACGGTGCAGTGCAGCTGAACCCTGGATCCCGGGTTTCAGTCACGTACCGGAGCAATCAGACAGGCAACATTTCAACCATGTTCAGCGACCGGAAGTATTTCACCAATATCGAGACCGAAGGGCACCAGAACACTCCGCATGGCGTTTGGCAGGTGATGTCCTACTACGTGCCAGACGATGCGGATGTGAAAGATGTCGCGCTACAGCTGAGTGCAAGGGACGTGGACGAGATCAGTAACCGGAACGAGACACAGGTCTGGCTGAACGATGAACTGGTGAACGCGACCTCGATCTGTACCTCTGAGGCACCGGGTCAGTGCGACGGGGAGCAGGACATCGACTTCAGGTATAACCTGACGAACCACACAGATACCGGTACAAACGTGGTCACTGTATACATCGACACGTTCCTGAACGATAACGGAAGTATCAGCGGGTTCGGGGACGATAACCATATCGAACTTTATTCCGATCCAGAAACTTCTCCTTCTGAGTCCTCCTATCTTGAATACGAGTACGAGCGGTCTCGCTCCAACCTTGTATTCGGTAAGATAGAGCTGGCCCGTACTGAGAGGTTCGGTGGGATACGTTCCAACCCGAAGACTTACAACACAACGTTCCAGAAGAACGTATCGTTACTCAGCACTTTCACCCATCTCGCACAGCTCGACAGCCAGAATGTGACCGTTAAAGCTGAATATGGGGGGGAACAGGTAGCGTTCCAATCTCCCCGCGAGTTCATTACTCCGACAGATATCTCCATTCCCCCTGAATTTTTCGACATCACGACCGAGAACAACGTTACGATCTCGGATGAGTGCACTAACAAGTGCGACGTGTTACCAGAGACAACATTCGAGCGCCGGCTCCTTATCAAGTCCCAGGTACCTTATGGAGATACTTTCCAGAACAGGAGCTCGGCGCAGGAGGATGCGGAAGAACGGCTCAACAAGACTCTGGGAGAGTTCGTCGACGCCACGGAGATAGCTTCAGACACTCTCAGCATTAACAACGTGCCCTGGCTCTTCGGGCCTGTAACGTTCGAACTTGAGGTGTGGAAAGAATGAAGGTCAGAAGGACACGTAACGGGTTCATATACAGCCTTTTCGCTCTGCTTATGATGGGGCTCGCTCTGAACCTCACACTCCTCCCTCTAGCTGTTGAAGATCCTTCAGGAACCGGGGAGAAGCTGCGTGTGGACGAGGTATTCTACTTCCTGCAGAGCGTTGAAAGTGATTTCGACCGCGCGACAGACATAATCGGGAGACGTTCGATGACGGCTATGGGAAACAGGATAGTGAACAACGGCTCCTACCTCGACGATTCACAGGAGGCTTTCAGCGAGGCGTTCATTAACGGGACTATAAACGGAACTTTGGCACCTCTTATGAACCGCTCCTCGTTCAGCGACTGGTCCGAATCGATGGAGGAACAGGCAGAAGATTCTGGTTACAACCTCACCGCTTCGATCGAGTCGATCGAGGTGGGGTCCGAACCCCCGGTCACCGCCCTCATCAATGCAACCTACCAGTTCAACCTTTCAGATGATATCACGGATACGAGGTTCGAAAGGACCAAGAACGTCTCTCAGGAAATCTCTTTCGAGGGAGTGGAAGACTCGATCATCCTGATCGAGAGCGCAGGGAGGTACACGAACTTCTTCAGTTCATGCCGAACGGATACTCCCGCAGAGCAGCTTTCCACGGGAGGCAACTGGTTCTACCAGGAGATACGGAACTGGACTTCTGGAAACGCCGTTTTGAGACCAGGCAACAGTCCTGTTACAGATATCGATAACACTGGAGAGAAGGTCGCGGTAGTAGATGACCTGTGTAGCTACAGCGACCTGACTGACTTATCCGGGTTCGCAGGAGTGGTCTCGGGATCGAACGCTATAGACGCGAAGAGGCCGAACAATGGTATCGATGCCTGTGGCGAGGACGACGTGAACCTGGAAGCTGTAGTCGACGACTCTCCAGGAGCCCTATCAGCGGGAAACGACTCGATGATAGTGATGACTGAGGATGAGGTCTGGCAGAACAATTTGCGGGACAGGACCGAGGAGGGTTGCTATTTCTCCGATCCCTGGGCCCCGACGGTCTGGGAACGGATGGAGGGAAGGCTCTCGAACAGCGGAGGTGAAGGGACTGCATTCCTGCTAACCGTTCCGGATCTACCTAACGAGCTTCAGGAAGATTCAAAAAGTGCTGTCGCCTACGTCTACTTCAACGACTCTTCCGATTTCGGTGAAACTTCCCGTATCAAGGGAGTGACGAACGAGGATCTGGACTGGTTCCGCCTGGATCAGCAGCACGTGGACGAGTGGGGTATAAATGCGTTGACGTACGAGTGAATCGCATGGAAATCCTGATACCTTCAACCTTCGGACTTGACGAACGCGATGAGAAGCTTAAAGTCTACAAGTTCGGGGAACTGGCACGCGCTATCTCCATCTTCGGGGTTGAACAGGTCACGATCTACAGGGACGAGGACCCGAAATCGGACGAGGAGGGGAACGCGGAACTCCTGAAGAAGCATCTAGAATACGCGGAGACCCCGCCGTACCTGAGGAAAGCATTGATACCGCACGACGAGGACCTGTCGAACGCTAGCATCCTTCCCGCTCTGCAGATAATCTCCCACGGTTACAGCGACAGGTTCCGGGAGGCTGTGGTGGACGAATCTGGAGGAGGAACATCTGTATTGAACGCGGGTCTGGATGAACCTGTAGAGCTCGATGAAGACCTCACAGAAGGAGAAAGGCTGACGCTGTCTACGGAGGAGGAACCGCACGTCATAGATAGGGATTCCATCGAGGGGTTCTGGACCTTCGATGTGAGGAACGAGAGGAAGGACCTGGGAGAGGTAGTCGAAGATCTCGACAATCCTGTAGTCGGTACCTCGAGACAGGGAGATCCTCTAACCTCGTTTATCTACGGCCGGGGGATGGACGAGGACTTCGCACTCGCGTTCGGGAGCGCATGGCGCGGGCTTTACGACCTGGAGGAACGCGGAGACCTGGATACAGACAATCTCGAGGGAACTTACAATTTCGCACCAGGTCAGCACACGAAGACGGTGAGAACATCAGAGGCTGTCCCGATAGTACTCGGGGTCATCAACGCATTGAGACAGCTCTAGTCCGAATATCCCAGTGTGATTACCGCCACAGGTCGCAGCTGGTTACCTGTGATCTCGCTCACTCCTTCCTCGTCAAAGGCTCCGACCCAGCAGTTCGCGATCCCTAGATCGGTTGCTGCGAGCTGGGCGTACGCAGCCGCGATCGTCGCATCCTGCAACGAATAGAGATCCCTGCCTCTATCCCCGTATTTACGGCCGGACCTCTCTCTGTCCTGGAAGAACACGAGGTCGACAGAAGCCTCTCTCACATGGTCCTGCCCTCTCGCGGCCAGGGAAAGCTCTTCTTTCTTATCCTCTTCTCTCACGACTTCGATATCGTACGCTTTAAGGTTTCCCGCGGAAGGAGCCGTTCTCGCGGCCTCGAGGATCTCCTCTACCTTTCCTCCCTCTACTTCTTCGTCTGAGTAGTTCCTCACCGACTGCCGTCTATCGATAAGATCCCGGAACTCCATGATTTCCACCTCTGATATAATAAATGAAGCTTCTCATTCAAAAAGCATGGAAGTCGCTGTCATCGGCGGACGGGGATTCGTGGGAAGAGAGGTGACAAGGAAGCTCAGAGAGGAACACGATGTCACTACGCTTGATCCGAAAGTAGGTGGTAAACACCATATCTCTACGGATATAACTGTATCAGGATCTATCAAGAAAGCCCTAGGGAAGAGAGATTTCGATACAGTCGTGAACCTGGCAGGCCTTACTCCTATGAAAGAACCACGAGGTGTCTCCTACGGGGAAGTCCATTCAGAAGGCGTGAAGAACGTGATAGACGGGTGCGAGGCTAAAGGTATCGAGAGGCTGGTCCAAATGTCCGCACTCGGTGCGGATCCAGAAGCAGAGATGGACTATCTGAGGACCAAAGGAGAGGGGAAGAAAAAAGTCCTTGATTCCGATCTGGAGGTCACTGTAATCGAGCCCTCGATAATCTTCGATGACGGGAACGAACTGGTGCATCAGGCACGAATGTTAGCGTCTACCAGAGTCTTCCCTCACCTGAAGACGAGGATCCAACCCGTGTATCGAGGCGATGTGGCGGAGCTTTTCAGGCTCTCGGTCGAAGGCGAAGTGGGGGAGGAAGTGGTTGAAGCGGGAGGCCCGGATGAGATGTCTCTATTCGAGTTCGTGAAGAAGATCTACCGTTCAGAGGGTTACAGATGCCATCCGCTCCCGTTCCAGACCGTTATGAGCCTCGGTCTACAGATAACTGAGTTCCTTCCCTTAGTCCCTTACGGTGTGGACCAGGCCCGTTTCCTGAAATTTGACAACACGACAGAAGAGAACGATGCGGAAGAATACGTGGTACTTCGCTCAGTGGACAGGTGGCTATCCGAAGAGTTCTGAAAACTTCTCAACGAAAACTTCCCTCTTCCATACCGCTCCAAGGATCAGTGCCAGGATGATGATGTAGACTGTTATCCCTGAAAGGGGCGGCGAGCATCCTTCAGGTATGAAGCACTGCTTCCCTGTTATCCAGCCGAAAAGAAGATTCCAGGTTGATTGATCCATCCTATCACGCTATATGGAAGTCGTCCACGCGCTCGTACTGGTGGATCTCTTCTTCGTCGAACCAGATGGAGATCTCTTCCTCCGCTTCTTCCGGATTCCCTGCCGCATGGATGATGTTCTTGACAGCTTTCCCTCTCTCATCCGCGTGCTCCATGCTCATATGTGAGAAGTCCCCCCTGATCGTTCCGGGAGCGGCCTCGTAAGGTTCTGTAGCTCCGACTATCTTCCTGACCACGGCAACGGCCTCGACACCCTCCACGACCCCTGCGATGACAGGGCCTTCCTTCATAAATTCTGCGAGAGAATCATAGAAATCCTTGTCCACGTGTTCAGAATAGTGCTCCTCCAGGACCTCATCAGAGGCCTGGACCATCTTTAGCGCCGCGATACGAAGTCCAGCACGCTCCAGTCGGTCCATCACCTCCCCGACGATACCTCTCTGGACCGCGTCAGGTTTCAGCGCGATAAAAGTCCTCTCGATCTTACCTTCCATAGTCATCACTCCACTGGGTTATGTCATTGGAGGTCTGTTCACATTTTAAAAGGTCTATCCTCTCGTCCTGCTCCGCCCAGTCGCTGCAACTTGTACCGTCATAGGACGCGTTCGGGTTATCTGTCCATTCTAGCCCCTCAAGAGAGGGATCCTCATTGCAGATGGCCTGCGCGTCCAGTCCGCATTCCGCCTCCACCCTACGGTATTCGGAAGCGTTGGAGGGATCGACACAGGACACCGCTCTCTTTTCTATACCGAGACACGTATTTCCGGCTTCAAACCCCTGGCACTCTATAGATATGTCGCACATGGCGAATGAACGCTCCTCGCCCTCCACGGCCAGATTGTGGGCTGCCGCGATCGGGATGAGGATCAGAACGGTAAGAATCAAGTATTTCAAATTCG
Organism: Candidatus Nanohalarchaeota archaeon QJJ-7; assembly: GCA_022865215.1. GTDB lineage: Archaea > Nanohalarchaeota > Nanosalinia > Nanosalinales > Nanohalalkaliarchaeaceae > JALIDP01. Next base: position 30,176 of record JALIDP010000001.1, read on the forward strand.
TATCTATATCTTGGAACTGCATATTTCCCACCTTCCGAGAAGCTTCAAAAATGTACTGGGCCCGATGAACCTCGATGATGAACTAAAGGAACTGGATGAGAATCCTGAATGGTATCAGGAATACGTTGAAGGCGACCTATCTCTCCATCTCGGGATCATACCGGACGGGAACCGCAGGTACGCTGATTCTAGAGGTCTAGGGCGCGGGGAGGGCCACCTTCATGGGGCGGAACGTGCAGTCGAGCTTCTGGACTGGGTTTCCGAATATCCGTTCATAACTGAGGTGACAGCATGGGCCCTATCCCCTGCAAACTATCGCAAGAGATCTGATAGAGAAGTTCGGAACCTTAACCGTGTCTACGCGGAGATAGCCCAGAAAATGGAGGAGGACGGTTCACGTATCCACGAGAACGAGATCAGGGTGGAAACCATCGGAGACCTCTCCGTTCTGGAAGAAAATACCCGGGAATCGATCAGGGACCTGAAACAGGGGACCTCTGATTACGGTGAGAGAACTCTGAACCTCGCGTTCCACTATGACTCTGATTACGAGATAGACCAGGCCCTCGAATCTGCCAGAGAGGAAGGGATCGAGGCCCCTTCCCATGAAGACCTGAGAGAGCGCTACGAGATTTCAGAGGTCGATATACTGATGAGATACGGGAGCGACAGTTCCCACCTGTCCAACTTCGCACCTATGGACAGGATGCGGCAGGCCACCATCGTCTTCCCGGGGAAGAACTTTCCTGAGGCAGAAAAAAGCGATATAGACCGCGCTCTGGAAAGGCATTATAAGAGAGATAGAACCGAAGGCGCCTAACCTTTAAACGTTGCATTCAGGTTCATTACTAGGTTCTGCGGATGCTAGTAGGAGAGCTCGAAGGCAAGGTTTCCACCGATAGACTCAAGTTCGAGGCGTTCAAGGAGGTCGAGAAGTTCGACTTTGTGACTGTGAAGAACCCGAAGGAAGGGCAGGAATGGATACTGGCACAGGTCGACGAGATCATAAAACAGCAGGACGGGAAGATGGAATCAGAAGCCCAGGTCATAGGTTATCGGGAGAACGGAATGCTGAAGCAGCCGCGGCACGTCGTAGACCCGGACGCGATGGTGTACCGTGCGGACGAAGAGGTGATCGCGAAGACTCTCGGCCTCACGCAGGAAGGACTTTACCTCGGGAGACTGGACACCAACCCCGACATCAGCATCTACCTCGATCCCGAGGATCTTTACAAGCACATCGCGGTCCTTGCGAAGACAGGAGCCGGTAAGTCCTACTTCACTGGCGTTATGATAGAGGAACTTCTGGAGGCAGACTACCCTGTTATAATAATCGACCCACACGGCGAGTACCACACCCTAGCGAGGGAGAATCAGGTCTCGGACGAACAATCAGATAAGTACGGCATCGATCCGGAAGGGTACGATATCATCGAATACTCGACCAACACCGAGGTGAACCCTTCCGCGGAAGAACTTTCTTTCTCTTCCCGGAACCTGGATGCAAAGGAGATAGAGCAGGTGGTTCCGACCAACCTGACCAACGCACAACTGGAGGTCCTATATAACGCATTGAAGGACCTGGAGAAGAGGGACTCGTACAGCCTCCAGGACGTTGTCGACCGGTGCATGGAAGGAGATTCTAAAGCCAAGTGGAACCTGGTGAGCATGCTCGAGGTAGTGCAGGATTCCAACCTTTTCGCGGACGATCCGACAGACCTGGAGCAGTTCGTGGAGCCTGGGCAGGCATCGATAGTCAACCTGAAGGGTTCGGATCCCGAGATGCAGGAGATGGCTGTCTACAAGCTTGCGAAGGAGCTGTTCGAGAAGCGGAAGCGCGGCGGACTCGAACCTTTCGTGATGGTCATGGAGGAGGCCCACAACTTCGTTCCGGAGAGGAACTTCGGAAAAGCTGTCTGTTCGGATATCCTGAGAACCATCGCCTCAGAAGGCCGCAAGTTCGGTCTCGGTCTCGGAGTGGTCTCACAGAGACCTGCAAGGGTGGACAAGAACGTCCTCTCCCAGTGCAACACCCAGTTCATATTAAGGGTTACGAACCCGAACGATCTGAACGCGATAAGCCGTTCATTCGAGGGAGTAACCTCTGAAGTCAAAGACTTTATCACCTCTCTACCTCCAGGAACAGGACTCCTTCTAGGGAAAGAATACCCTGTAATGACTGATGTCCGTACCAGGAGGAGCAGCCACGGCGGTGAGGCGAAAGAGCTCTCGGAGGGGGAGACTTCCGTAGACCGGTCTGATCAAGAGGAAATAGAGAAAGATGTAACCGGTATAGACGATAAAGAACCTTCTCCAGAACCTCGACCGGGACCAGAAGTAGAAAAGGATTCCGATAGTGAAGTAGAGACAAATAGACCTGAAAGTGGGGATAGAGACGTAAAGAGTGACGAGGATTTCATGCGAGTCGCTCCTTCTATCAGTTTCGAGAAGTTCAAAGAGAAGGCAGGTACAGGGAAGGTAGCCTATTATCCGCTCCACCTCGTCGATACAGGCAAAGGAGAAGCGGTAGTGGATGCGACTGACGGAGAGTTGAAAGGTGTGGAGCCTCAAATTGGAGGCGAAACGGGGAACGCTCTGGAAATCCTGAAGAGAGGGGATAGAACCCGGGGCGAGCTTCTAGAGGCTCTGGACATCTCTCTTGGGAAACTGCAGAGGATACTGGAGACTCTTGAAGACAAGGACCTGATAGAAGAGAGAGAAGACCATTACCGGTATTCGGGCCACCCTGCACTCGTAACAGAGACTGAGAAGTTCGAACCAAGTGAAGTTGAATCCGTCATAGAAGAAGATATAAGCCCGGGAGAGGCATCTAGGATGGTTGAGGAGGAGATAGGAGGAGAAGAGAGTTCGGTCGAAACGGTCTATTATCCCTATTACACGGCCGGAGAACAGGTCTTTGATGCGGTCAGGGCGGAAGAGGTATAGAAGGTTTAAAAGCTCTCTCCAGAAGTTCTGGACAGGGTCCGTGGTCTAGCCTGGTTTGTTTCTGGGATTCCCAGAGGCACATAAAGGACACCACCCTTACAACCGCACCGTATGCGGAGCAACGGTGCTCCGATCAAACACGCGGGGCGAGTTTGAGAGGTGGTAATCGGCGGTTCGAATCCGCCCGGACCCATATCGGAGATATGCTTGGAGGCGGTTTCGAACCCGAGAAACCGCAGGTTTCGATGTTCGAATCCGCCCGGACCCATATAGAAGATGCCGTTCTGGGAAAGGGACTCACTTTAAATACATTTTTAATATAAACTTCCACATTAAGGGAGGTGGAGTAAAATGAAGCAGATTATAGCCATAAGGAAAGATATCAACATGAGCGAAGGTAAAAGAGTGGCACAGGCCTGCCACGCTTCTCTAGGAGCCTACAACAACTCCGCAGACTCTGCAAAGAATCTCTGGGAAGCAGACGGGGCTAAAAAGATAGCCGTGGGGATAGACGGTGAGAAGGAGCTGAAGGAGAAGTTCAAGAACGCGAAGATAGAAGATTTACCTGCGTATATCGTCCGGGATGCGGGAGAGACCGAGCTGGAGGAGGGTACAGTCACAGCTCTGGGTATAGGACCGGCGGAAGATGAAACAGTTGACAGGATCACTGAAGACCTCCCTCTTCTCTAGGTGCAAAAGATGTCGGAACTACCAACATGGGAATATTATTCTGATACAGAGGGTATAGGAGGCACTATCAAGGAGCAGATAGACGACTTCGTCGTGGAGGAGAAAGCCGACCCGGATACGGAAAGCGGGGATTCGGTCATCGTGAAGATGAAGAAGTTCAACATGACCACTATGGAGGCTATCCGCGAGCTTTCCAACATCTTGCACGTTTCAAGGAAAAGGTTCGGTTACGCAGGTAACAAGGATAAAAGGGCTATAACCACGCAGTACGTCTCCGTTGAAGGACTGGACGAGGAGGATCTGCAACACGTGTTCATCCCGGACCTGGAGATAGAGGTCGTGGGGAAGGGAGAACCCGTCGGCCTCGGTAACCTCGAGGGCAACGGATTCGAGATAGTGGTTAGGAACATCCCTCTACCGAAAGACGAGATAGAGGACCGTATAGATACGATAGTCGAGGAACTGGACGGACAGATACCGAACTATTTCGGGAGCCAGAGGTTCGGGAGTCAGAGGAGTATCACCCACGAGGTTGGGAGAGAGATGCTGAAAGGGGACTACGAACAGGCCGTCTGGACCTATATAGCCAAACCCTCAGAACAGGAACATGAGAAGATAAAGAAGGTGAGAGAAGATCTCTGGGAGTCGCGGGAAGTTGAGAGAGCTGCGGAGAAGTTCCCGGAACAGTACAGGTACGAGAAGATCCTCCTCTACCACCTCGCCAAGAACCCTGAAGACTATTCCGGGGCTATAAAGCGGCTTCCGGAAGGTCTACAGCAGCTATTTATCCACGCATACCAGTCCTACGTCTTCAACCACGCTCTTTCTTCCCTCCTTGCCGACGGTTTCGAGGACTTCTCCGCCGAACTCCCTCTCGCAGGTTACAAGACCTCTCTGCGGGACGAGGAAGGCGGCAGGAAGATAGAGGAACTTATGGAAGAGGACGGTATAGATCAGCAGGACTTCAAGCTACCTGACTTCCCACACCTGAGGAGCGAGGGAGATTATCGCAAGTGTTTCGTTCCTTTCCGGGATTTCGATCTAAAAAATATAGAGGACGACGAGTTGAACATGAACAAAAGGTTCGCTGAGGTCAGTTTCGAGCTGGATAGCGGGAGCTACGCGACAGTGTTCCTCAGGGAACTGATGAAGAACGAGTGAGCCTATGAATCACTCCCGAGCCTATCTAGTCCTGACACTCATACTGGCTATCTTCCTCACCATCACTGTTACAGGCGCTCTGGCATCTCCTTTAGAGTGGGACGAAGGATCTTTTCTCCTTAATGCTGAACACCTCCAGGGAACGGACGTGAACTCGGAACCTAGCCGACCGATGGCTATATCTCTAGCGGTATCCGGCATCTGGTCTTTGACAGGGGAGAGCACGGTCGCGGCACGTCTCCTCATAGTCCTGACAGGACTGCTGACTGTCCTGATCTTCCACCGACTTGCCGAACTCGAGTTCGATAATCCTCTCCCTCTCACAGCAGCTTTCGCGTTCGCCCCTCTCCTGCTCTACTGGTCTTTCCACGTCCACACAGACGTTCCCGCACTTGCCCTTTTACTGATTTCTATCTACCTATACCGCAGAGATAAACACCTACCGGCAGGAGTGGCGATGGCCGCAGCAGTGACCGTCAGGTACATCTTCGCGCTCTTCGCTGCCGGCATGGCTCTCTCCTATCTCTGGGATCGGCGCGAATTCCTCAAGTACGCTTTAGGAGGATTCATCGGGGCTATACCGTTCTTCCTCCACAGCACTATAGCCCACGGCGGTCCTTTCGCCAAGGCAGTGATGTACATCTCCCGCGTGTCCAGGTGGTCAGGGTCCGGACCCTTCGCAGCTACTGTAGAAAGTCTAGGCACCCTCATCCATACTGTTTCTCCTCTGATCGTTGCCGCTGTTCCGGGCTGGAAGGAGAGTCCGACGGTGGAAAAGTCCATGATAGTCCTCTATACCGTTTTCATCCTGTTCATCTCCGGAAACTACTTCCACAGATACTGGCTCCCTCTCATCCCTCTCCTCTTACTGATAACCTACAGAGGTTCGAACCTCAGGATATTCAGCCTGGCAGCCGGCCTTATGATACTTTTCTCCGGATCCGCAGTATGGGCCGGTCACTCCCAGACAGTAAGGTGCAACCCTCCGCTAGATCAGTCTCTCGATCACCTGCAGGAGAAAGAGGGTGCTGTGGTCAGCGACCAATGGGCTGTAGCAGGATACACGCTCGACACGAAAGTGTATTCCCCCTGGACAAATTACGAGGAGTTACGCAGAGATTACGGTGTCGAATATGTTCACACCACTTCCAACCTGTCCTACCCCCTCGAGGCCTCGTTCTCCAACGACTGCTGGACCTGGAATATCTACAGGCTCAACACTTCCGAGACCTGAACCGGGCCCCGATCCCGACCTTAAGACCAACCTACATTTTAAAGAAGTACGTAAAATATCTGTGCTATGGAAATCATCGATATAGTTTACCTTTTCTTCTTCACGATAATGATATTCTCATCGGTCCTGTGGCTCCTCGTCTACATCGTACACCGCGATGAGGTCTACCTCTCCCCAGAACCGTCAGAACTACCTTCAGTAACTTTCCTGGTCCCTGCATACAACGAAGAAGAGTACATATCTGATACGATATCATCCATCCTGGACGTCGACTACCCGGATGAAAAGTTCGAAGTGATAGCTATAAACGACGGATCCACAGATTCCACCCTCTCCAAGCTCAAGGAGTTCAAAAACCGTATAACAATCATTGACAAAGAGAATACAGGAAAAGCAGACTCGATGAACCAGGCGCTTGCGCAGGTGGAAACCGACCTCCTCGTATCGATGGATGCGGACTCCTACCCCGAAAAGGACTTCCTCCGGCAGATCGTCGGTTACTTCGAGCGGGAAGGTGTGAAAGCCGTAACACCTGCACTCAAGGTCAGGAACCCCTCAAACTGGGTCGAAAAGGTCCAGTGGACAGAGTACATATTCCAGATATTCCTCAGGAAGATCTTCGCGATGTTCGACGTGCAGTACGTCCTTCCAGGACCCGGAAGCATCTACAAAGCAGACTATGTCAAGGAGATCGGTGGCTGGAACGAAGACACCCTGACAGAGGACATGGAGATAGCTTTCCGTATCTTCAGCAAGGGATGGAGACTCGACAATACCACTAACGCTTACGTGCATACCGAACCGGAGCCTACACTCAGACAGCTTTTCCGGCAGCGGATACGGTGGTACCGGGGATATATCGAGAACCTGTGGAAGTACACCGGACTTATCGGGGACCGAAGACACGGAAATCTCGGGATGTTCTTCCTCCCGTTCAGCGTCTCGTGGATCCTTCTCGTGGTGTTCTTCACCGGACACTTCCTCTATAACACGGCAAATATCTTCTGGAGTGTTATCCAGACTTACATGCTGACAGGTGAACTGATGCTTTCGATGAACCTCGGCATCCAATCACTCACATTTTTCCACCTCTTCGTCGTCTACTTTGTTCTGATCGGTATCGGCATCATACTTTTGAGTCTTCGCGTGACAGAAGAGCCTATCAGGCCATGGAAACGGAAAACGCATTACGCAATGTTCCTCGCGATCTACGCGATGCTGTTCGCGGGCTTCTGGATGGCAGCGATCGGGGAACACCTCCTGTCTGGTGACCGTCAATGGTAGAAAGAAGATTGAGCTGGGAGTTCATATTCATAGCGATCATCATCACGGGAGCGATCATGGCCGGCATGTTCTTCCTCGGGCTTAACCTGAGCGAGATCAAGGTTAACGAACTTGAGGAGGACGTGGAACGTTTCCAGATCGAGCAAAAATCGCAGGACCTGACCTTGCAGATGTCAGAAAACCTCCTAAAGCAGGACTGCCAGGCGATGGAGGCGATGGTGCAAGAGACCACGAAAGAGGTGGGAGACCTCCAGCAGCAGGTGGCAACGTACGAGCAGACCAACCGTTTAGGGAATAACGGCTTCCTCCTCAAGGAGAGGTACATGAACGCGTTGATAGAATACTGGACTATGGTGGAAAGAGTTAACGAGGAATGCGGCTCAGAAGTTCTTTCTGTCGCCTACATATACCATGATTCCGATAAATGCCCACGGTGTGAGGACCAGGGAACTCTCCTGTCCTCTTACAAGCAACAGTATGGAGAAAACCTCCTGGTGTTCCCTCTTGACGCGAGTCTGGACATGAAACATATAAACACGCTTATCGAGGCCTACGATGTTGAAAGGTATCCTGCCCTGATAATAAACGATACAGCCTACGAGGGCTTCAAGGACAGGGAGGCCCTCGGGAACATACTGGAAACACATATGGAGGAGAACTGAGTATGGAGTTAGGAAGGGAGGACTGGATCCTGGTGGTGCTGGCGATAACGGCAGCTATACCTATAGCTAGCTCTGTTCTCGGGTCAGACGACTTCACACCTGAAACAGAGGTGGAGAAGTACTGCGTGGACTTAGCTTCTGATATCGAGACCAACACAACTTTCGCCGGTCAGATAAAAGAATGTAGCTGTGTGCCTCCTGATAAGGTTGAAGAGAGCAATTTCCAGGCACCGGACAAGGTCAGGAACGCCACTGAACTCTTCCTCATCAGCTGTGAGATGGAGCAGGGAGAAGACCAGATATTCCCCATCAGAAGGATGAAAGAGGACTATACTGGCGACCTTAACCGGAGCAACGTTTCTACCCTCAGAGGTAATCCTTGACGAGCCCGTAAAATCCGATAAATACAAGTATAGACGCCGCTACCAGCATCAGACTGAGTATAACGACCAGATACCAGGGATAGCCTAAAACACGGCTCTGGTTGACCAAGTCTTGGCCTAGTATATTGGAAGCGACAGTGAAATGGGTCTTGATAGCGATATAGAACGCGAACCCGATGGTTATCAGCTTCCAGTCCTTCAGCTCGGAAATACCTACCTCAAGATATTCTTGATAGAACTTGGCCATGAGGATGAGGGCAGCAAGGAGTATTATGGCGGATACAACGTCAGCAAGATTCCAAACCACCACAGGGTCAATGACCATATAATCAGATTTTAACGGCCTGCGTAATAAATATTACCCTTCGATGTCTCCCACATCTCTCGCCAGCTCGACCACGTTTACTCTCCCTCTCTTCTCCTTTATGACCAGTTTCCGGTCCTCTAGATCCGATATAAGCCTGGATATCTTAGCTTTCGAATAATCCAGGTTGTCTACTATCGCTCTCTGTTCTGCCTCCCCTTCGTTCTCTATGATATATCGGAGAACATCCTTCTCATCCTCTTTCAGGACAGGGAAAACGGACGCTATGGTCTTCTCCCCGCCGTACTTCCTCCTCAGATAGACTACCAGGAACCCCATAGCGATAAGAGAGATAGCAAGTATAAACGTCAACTGACGGAGAGCCAGAGATTCGAAAACACTGAGACTCTCGTAGTTTACATTGTAACGTAGAGTATCTCCTATAGATACGTTCCTGTTCCTCCATTGTAGGAATATCTTCCTACCGCTGCTTCCGACGGAAGCGTTCGTCGGACTGTAAGACCCCTCACCTTCGACCACGCCATAACCTTCAGGAAGAACGACACGGACAGCTACTTCATCTGTAGGAGCAAATACACGGTTTAAGAATGATAAAGACCTTTCTTCCCCGTTTTTCTCTGAGAAATCAGCGATATACGATATCTCAACAGTGTAGTTAGATTCGTGTCTAGGGTTACAGAGCAATTCACTTCCTATGGCTAAGGACTCTACTTCACAGTCCAGTTCTCCCTGATCGTCCATCGCGGTAAGGTTTTGCGGGTTGTAACGACCCATAACAAGGTAAGAGATCCTCTCAGTGGTTATAGAGTCATAATGCCTTTCGACCGAGACTTTGTCAGGTTCCCCTAACTCTATCTTTACTTCTTCTGAAGCCACTTCAGTTGCAGAAACCAGTGGCACAATGGCTAGCAGTATCAATATCAGGGTCAGACGTCTCATACCCGTTAAACGGTGATGAAGCCTAATATAAAAACTCTACTCGTTGGGTCGAGAAACCATCATCCCGCCTGGCCCGGACTGGAGGAACTGGTGCATTATCTGGGCTACTGAGTTGAGAGAGTTACGGATCTCCGAAAGATCCATATCTACGCGTTCTGGAGACTTGACATCCACCGAGGTCGGGCCGTAGTTGATAACCATATCGACCAGTTCAGAGAAGCTGTTAATCTCCATCTCGACCTCTGCTACCTGGGAATATCCTTCATCTAGATCGGGTGAAGGGTTTTCCAACCTGGTAATCTCGTCAACTTCTGCAGAGAAGGATTTCACACTCTTCTCGTCTTCAAGCTTCTCCAGATGGTTCTCCAGAGACTCTCTAGCCGCTTCCTCAGAGGAAGCCATCACATCGAAAACCATCCAGACCTCGAGATATTCCTCCATAGAAGCTTCCTCCTCTCTTTACTTTTTAAATCTGCTGACGCCTCCTCCATAAACCTATTTATTGGAAGAACCTCAAACTTTCCCCATGGCTCGTCTAAAGGGGCTCCTGCATGACGATGCGGTGCGTGCTTGGAGCGCTATCAAGGATTTCCTCCCTCTGATCGGCTCAGAAGACAAGGAAGAGGAGGATATTTATGGGGAATTCCAGATACAGAGCGCCTCCTCCGATCTGGTAGTAGTTCCAGAAAGCGATGATATCACAGAGATCGATATCCGTTACCCTCTTCTTGAGCCCTTTGCAGACGCCCATATCTACTGGGACGATGACGAGGAGGAACTCATCTATGAGGTAGAGGAGCCCAGCCTCAGCGAGCGAGAAAAAGAGATATTCAAAAGAGCTAAGGCGGCTATGGAGAAGAAGATATCTGTCCCTCTCAGCAAACTAGAGGGCTCGGAGGAGATAGTGAATTACCTTAGAGAAGAGTTCAGTGAAGTCCTGAAAGAGCTCGGATACCACCTGAACACGTCCGAAGAAAACAAACTGATGTACTACATCTACAGGAACTTCGGAGGTCTGAACGAGATAGAACCACTCATGAACGACCCGTATATAGAAGATATCGGCTGTTCAGGCACCGATATCCCTGTATACGTCATCCACACCAAGTTCGGCTCTATCAAGACCGATATGGAGTTCGAGAGCAAGGACAACCTCAGTAATTTAGTCGTCAAACTGGCTGAACGCGCCAACAAGTACGTATCTTATTCCGACCCATTGCTCGACGGGACGCTACCGGATGGTTCTCGTGTGAACGCCTCGCTCACCGCGGATGTGACGACGAAAGGACCTACATTCTCTATAAGGAAGTTCCAGGAAGTACCGTTCTCTGCAGTCGACCTACTGGATCTGGGAACAGTTAGCTCTGATATCATGGCCTACATGTGGATGTGTCTCCAATACCAGAAGAGTGGTCTCATCATCGGAGGTACTGCGACCGGGAAGACGACATTCCTGAACTCTATAGTGTCGTTCATCCCGCCGGAGATGAAGATAACCTCTATCGAGGATACACGAGAACTCCAGTTACCGCACCAGAACTGGATCCCTTCCGTTACCCGTTCCAGCATGGGAGGAGAACAGGAGAATATCACCATGTTCGAGCTTTTGAGGGAGAGTTTCAGGCAGAACCCGGACTACGTAGTTGTGGGGGAAGTAAGAGGTGAGGAGGCTTCAGTACTCTTCCAGGGAATGGCTTCAGGCCACCCTTCACTCTCCACAATGCACGCATCCACACCTGCAGATGTTGTATCCCGCCTCACAACTCCACCTATAGACCTTTCACCCGCACTAGTTGAGACCCTGGATATGATAGTCAGCATGACTCACGCGAGAGAATGGGGAGAGAACTCGAGGAGAGTTCAAGCGGTATACGAGATAGAGGACATCAGCGATGAAGGCACTGCCCGGACCAACGAGTATTTCTCCTGGACTTCGGTCGATGACACCTTCTCCCAGAAGGCCAGCAGCACAATCCTCGATAACATCCAGCAGCAGTACGGTCTGGATGAGCATGAGATACAACAGGAACTGGAGGACAGGAAAAAGGTGCTTGAATGGTTACAGAGCCAGGGCTTCGCCCACTTCAAGAAAGTATCGAGCGTCGTATCAGAATATTACAAGGATAAGGAAAAAGTCATGGAAATGATCACAGCGGATAAAGCCGCAGGTTTAGAAGAGTTAGTTGAGGAAGGAGAGGAGAGTATGCCCTCCCAGATAGAACAGAAGATGAAAGAGATCGAAGGTGCTGCGAGTGCGCCCCAAGCACAAAAAGGAGATAGAATCGAAGATGAGTCCGGAACAGAGACCTCGGTTAATGGGAATGAACCTGTAGATAGGGAAAGACCAGAACGAGAAGAAGTAGGAGAGATGGAAGAAAGAGATGAAATAGAAAAGAAAGAAGTCGAAGATACCGATGAAGTGCAAGATGAAGATAAAGATATAGATATAGAAGAGGATGAAAAAATTTTCGATGAATCTGAGATGGAGGAAAACCCGTTCGAACAGTGATCAGAGTTTCACTAGCTTCAAAAACCGAGATATCCCTGAATAATCAGTAGCACATAGTCCTCCCTGATTCGGTCTGCGAACAGGAGGGCCTATTTTGAAATTATAAGGCCGATAATCATATCTTGGCCTCTACTTCCCCTTTCGCCTTTATACCGGCATCGCCTTCTATCTCAAATTCTGTCCAGTCACGGCTATGCTCTGTCTTGATCATCCTCTGGATAGAAAACATCCGGCGTTCTTCCTCCCTCCTCATCTTCATCAGACCGTCTGAAACATAGTTGAGGGTTGATATAGTCTTCTGTTCATGCACCCCTTCTTCGAGAGACATCAGAAGATTGCTATCCGAGGCCTTGCTCTTGGCACTCACCACCTGAAGAAATTTAACGGCTGAACTTGGGTCAGTGTAGAGTATAAGGGTCGAGACAGAGTCCATAACTATCCTCTTCCTACCCTGACCCACCTTCTTCATAGCATCGGCCAGTGTTATATTCATCTGGTTGAGGTCGGACGGCCCTTCTATCGCGAACTCACTTTCGGGTTCACCGCCTTCACGCCAGGAGTAGCCGTCTATGAATACGAGGTCATCTCCGAAATCATCGAAATCCCAACCGAAGTAAAGTGCGGTCTCTTTCACTTCTTCAGGAGGGCTATCCAGGGTTATGTAGATACCTTTTTCTCCTTTCTGTAATCCGGTATAGAGAAACTGGTTCAGGAAAGTGGTCTTCCCAGTACCCGGAGGACCTACCAGTAATACCGATGCGTTCCTGGGAATCCCGCCAGAAAGCTTCCTGTCGAATCCCTCTATACCGGTAGTCTCACGTTCTACTACAGGCATTACAGTCTTCTCACGTCTCCTCTTTTCCCTCCTGTCATTTATTAGTTGCGGGCTTTGAAATGGAGAAAAGATATTTATTATGACGACCCAAAAACAGGGCTGTGAGATTTTGATGGTCCAGAAAAGACTAGAGACTGGTGTTAATGGACTGGATGAGCTCCTCCAGGGGGGTATACCTCATAACAATACAGTTCTTCTGGCGGGTCCTGCCGGATCAGGGAAGACTACCTTTGCGCTCGAATACCTATACCGGGGAGCAACAGAACACAATCAGACCGGCCTGTATGTCTCATTCGAGGAGACCAAGGACGAGCTAATTAACAATCTCCCCTTCGACTGGGACCTTCAGGGGCTTATAGACGAAGAGAAACTCCACTTCGTGAAGTACGACCCCTACCAGTACGAGGATATCATCGATCTGATACGGACGAACATCAAACAGGAAGATGTAGATAGGGTTGTCATCGACTCCATAACCGCGATAAGTCTCTACGTTGAGAACGTCAAGGATGTAAGAAAACTCCTCCTGGATATGAACGAGGAGCTGAAAAAGAACGATGTCACCACTATATATACAGGTGAAATAAAGAGCGATAAACCCGAGGAGATATCTCGTTTCGGTGTCGAGGCCTTTATATCCGACGGAGTTATAACCTTGATACTCGGAGAACAGGGGGCCGAACTCACTAACCAGATACTTATACGAAAGATGAGGGGGACTGACCATGACAAGAAGATTCACCCGTTTGAATTCAAGGATGACGGCCTGAAGGTATATGCAGAAGAGACCTCCCTCTCTTCCGAAGGAAGCGGAGGATCAGAAGAGCTCTTCTGAAATACGATGAAACCGTCCAAAAAACTGTTCAGACAGATACTCGAAAGAATACATCGTTCACTGAAAGCTGAGACCTTTCCCGGCGCCTCCAACGCCCTTTTCGGAGGGGTCTCCGATATTCTGATCGATTATCTGGACGACCTGGAGGAAGACCTCCAGCGGGCTAATTCTGATATACTCCACAGGACATACATCTCGGAGATCCTTATGGGCGGCCTACTAGCTTTAATGGCAGGTCTAGGGATCTCTCTGGTAGTTACCTTCACCTACAGCCCTCCCATAGTTTTTGGCCTCCTATTGATATTGCTTTTACCTTGGGTACTTGCTCTCATAGTTACAGCCTTCATGTACGTTTATCCCAGCTGGAAAGCCAGGAACCGGGCCAGAGATATAAACCGCAACCTTCCTTTCGCACTCAACCACATGAGCGCTATCGCTGGTTCAGGTGTACCTCCGTCCTCTCTGTTCGAGCTTCTCGTTAAATTCGAAGAATACGGTGAGATAGCGACTGAGGCAGATGAGATGGTTACACGGGTAAAGGTCTTCGGGGACGATGCCACCACCGCACTCAGAGACGTAGCACAGATGACTCCTTCAGACGACCTCAGGGAAGTTTTCTATGGGATGGTATCCACCATGGAAACTGGCGGGAGCCTCAAAGACTTCCTGGATGAAAGGTCGGACAGAGCCCTTTTCAACTACAGGATGAGGAGGGAGAAAGAGATAGACAGGCTATCAACCTTCGCAAGCTTCTACACCGCCCTGCTCGTCGCCGCACCGCTCTTCCTGGTGACGATACTCGCGGTGCTCGAAACCATCGGCGGAGGCCTCTTCGGATATCCTATCAAGTCAAGGTGCGGGTTTATCGGTGCACTTATGGGTCAATGCCCGATGGGCGTGATAGACGTGGGAGCCTTCATCGCCATCCCTATAGCAAACATCCTGTTCATAATCGTGCTCGAGGTGACCCAGCCTGAGATCTAGAATCCTCTCCCGGATCCAAGAGAAGCTGGTCGATATTACCGGCATTCACAGGCAGGACTTGATGATCATCTTCATCTCGATAATCATAGGAGGAGGAATGATAGGCGTCAATTTCATGCAGTACAATTCCGCCAATGAAAAATACAGTATCACCTACCAGGAGGCACCTGACGTCCTAACCATCGAGGGAGGCGATTCGGTAAAATTAAACTTCGATCTGGAAGATCCTGAGAAGCTGGAGAACCTCCAGCTAAGCATCGCTTTCAGTGAGATCACTCCTCAGACCGAGATAACTTTACAGTTCAACAGCTATGAACCAGAGGCGCTGAGCGGTCTTAGCAGCGGTAGCAGCCATCTTATGTCGATTCCTACAGAAAATCTCCAGGAGACGAATACCCTGGAGATGACAGGACAATTCAGTTTCACAAGGAGTGCCACGATAAAGAGTATAACGGCTAAAGGCGTAACTGGATTCCAGAGGATATCTTTCCTCCTGATCAACATCCTCGGACTTATAGTCATCATAGGTCCCATCCTTATCAAGAAATACATCCAGTACTCAAAACAGCAAGAGCTGGAAGATGAATTCCCCAACTTTCTCCGGGACGTTGTGGAGGGAGTAAGGGCCGGGATGCCTCTCCCTCAGGCTATACAGAACACAAGCAACAACAACTACGGTCAACTGACACCTTACGTGAAGGACATGTCCGCCAAGTTGGAATGGGGGATACCTTTCGAGAAGGCAGTACTCCAGTTCGGTAAGAACACAAAATCCCCGATAGTGCAGCGATCTATAAACACCATCATCCAGACATACCAGGCCGGGGGAGACGTTGGAGGAGTACTCGAAGCCGTAGGTAACAATCTCGAAGAGATACGGAAACTAAGGAAAGAGAGGAGGAGCCAGATCTACAGTGAGATGGTCACAGGATATATAATCTACTTCGTCTTCCTTGGAGTCCTGGTCGTACTCATACGGTTCCTACTACCCTCACTCTCCTTCCAGGGAGATATCGGACCCCTCCAGGGTTCAGGTCTTTCTCCTGAAGAACTTCTCACCACTTACAGGTCTGTTTTCCGGTTCCTGGTAATAATACAGTCGATATTCTCCGGTCTCGTGATCGGGAGGTTAAGTGAGGGAGAACTGAAAGCTGGGGCGAAACACGTCGGTATCCTCCTCGGTGTAGGATACACAGTAGCGGCGGTCTTCATGTGAGAAGTTTTATATAGAACTAGACGTCTTTTCAGGTGTATATGGCCTCCTTTCGTAAAGGTGTCTCGCCTCTCATAGCTGCCGTACTACTGATAGCCTTCACCATGGCTGTCGCTGCAATCTTGACTAGCTGGTTTACAACTTTCACCGAGGACCAGAGCCAGCAACTCAGTAACCAGAGCGAACAGATGATCCAGTGTTCCTACGCGGGTATAGATATTTCAAATGTAGCTTACGATTCAGAAAACTCACTAACAGAATTCAGTATAGATAACACGGGTACAGTTGATTTTAACAATATCTCGGTCGTTAGTTTTCAGGGTTCACAGGTTCAGGGACGGACTTACATAAACAGTCTCAGTGCAGGACAGACAAAGAGCGGTATTATATCAGGAACAGAACAGAAACCTGATAGTCTCAAGGCCTCATCGAAACAGTGTCCTGAGATCTCCTCAACGGAGACACAGGTCAGCACCTTTTAGGGAATATCTTTTAATCTTTGATAACTGTCTTCAACTCCATGTATAACAAAGATATCAAGGAGGCGCTCGAGAGAGAAGGGATAGAAGAGGGAGACCTTATCCGGATCGAGAAAGATGAGGGCGAATACGAAGGAAGGTTGATGCCGCGCTCCTCTCAGGGCGATACAGGTGTTCTGGTTCTCAAGCTGGACAACGGATACAACATCGGTGTGGAGTTTATAGAAGACCTTGAAATCGAGAAGCTATCCGGTCACAAGGATGGAGAGGCCGAAAAACCGGAGATACCGGATCCCGACTCCGAAAAGCCCGACATCGCGATTCTGCACACTGGAGGGACGATAGCATCGAAGGTGAGCTACGAGAAAGGAGGAGTCATCCCGGCCTTCGAGCCCGAAGAACTAGTCCGACTCTACCCTGAGGTATTTGAGCAGGCGAACGTGACCAGCGAGGTCCTAGGCCAGATTCACTCGGGAGACATGGAACCCCAACACTGGCAGGAGTTCGCGGAGGTGGTCGCGGAGCACCGGGACAAGGACGGCATCATCATCGGTCACGGAACCGACACGATGCAGTACACTGCCGCAGCTCTCTCCTTCATGCTCGAGAACATTGACGTTCCTGTCGTTCTGGTCGGAGCGCAGAGGAGCAGTGACCGGCCCTCAAGCGACTCCGCTATGAACCTGAGTTCGGCGGTTCGGTTCGCTCTGGAGGGGGAACCAGGGGTTTACGTTTGCATGCACGCAGGTACTTCGGACGAGGAAGCGGCTATCCACCCGGGTACGCGCGTAAGAAAGATGCATACCTCCCGGAGGGATGCTTTCAGGAGCATTGATACCTCACCGGTCGCGCGGGTCAACTACTCTTCCGGCGAGGTCGAGTTCCTCAGAGAGGTGGAAGAACCCCAGGGAGAGTTCAATCTGAGGACGGAGATGAACACCGATGTAAGCATGATCAAAAGCAGGCCGGGAATCGATGCCGAGAGGATCGAGGCACTGAAGGTGAAGGACGGTTTAGTGCTTGAAGGTACCGGCCTCGGCCATTTCCCGGTCAACTCTTTCGACGAATATACGGAACATCACGATGATATTCTCAAAGCTATAGGAGATCTGGCCGAAGATGGGATCGCGGTTATGACCTCTCAATGCATCAACGGCCGTGTGAACATGAACGTATACGAGTACGGTGTCAAGATCCAGGAAAGAGGTGTAATATCAGCTGAGAACATGCTAACCGAAGTAGCTTACGTCAAGCTGATGTGGGTGCTTGGACAGTCTGATTCAACGGAAGAGGCGGAGGAACTGTTCCGTACAAACCTGGCGGGAGAGATACTGGATAGGGAGGAAAACGATGGCTTCTTATGACAGAGCGCTCCGACCTGAAGGTCACCTGCGGTCCACCCTCGCCTCCGGCTCGGGTCCGGAAAACCTGCAGGACTCAGGTCCTACTTCTTGCGGGGGTGGAAAATCATAACAGATTCACATGATTACGAGGAGCTCGGGTTCAGGTGCGGGATCGAGATCCACCAGCAGCTCGACACTTCTTCGAAGCTTTTCTGCGAATGCTCTACAGAGCCTGGCGAACATCCAGATGCGGAGGTCGAGCGAGAGCTACGGCCGGTACCATCGGAGATGGGCGAGGTGGACAGGGCGGCGCAGTTCGAGTTTCTGAAGGATAAGTGGTTCCGTTACAACGTTTTCAATGGTTCCTCCTGTCTGGTGGAGCTGGACGAGGAGCCTCCCCACCCTGTCGACGATGAAGCGTTCGAGACCGCTCTGGAGACCACATTGCTTCTCAACTGTGAGGTCCCGGACGAGATCCATTTCATGAGGAAGACTGTTATCGATGGTTCGAACACTGCAGGATTCCAGAGGACCGCTGTCGTGGGGCTGGAAGGTTCTATAGAGACGGAGGAGGGAGAGGTCGGTATCGAAGGAGTTCAGCTCGAGGAGGACTCCGCGGGCATCCACTCGAAGGAGAAATCCGCGGGCGTGTACGATCTCGACCGTCTCGGTGTTCCGCTCCTGGAGATCGGGACAGACGCGTCTATACAGTCTCCTTCGCATGCGAAAGAGGTGGCTGAAAAAATAGGGATGCTTTTACGTTCCACAGGAAAAGTCAAGCGAGGACTGGGAACGATAAGACAGGACGTGAACGTTTCGATCGAGGATGGAGCGAGGGTGGAGATAAAGGGTTTCCAGGAACTTGAACAGATGGATGAGCTTGTGAGGCGTGAGGTTGAGAGGCAGAAGTCGCTTGTCTCTCTAGCTGGAGACCTTGAAGGATCTGTGGCATCGGGCGTGGAGGAAGTCACGGATACCTTCGAAGACACAGATAGCGAGATATTCCAGAGGATACTGGAAAGCGAGGGAATAGTACTGGGGTTCAAGCTTTCAGGGCTGGAAGGGCGGATGAACGAGGACCTGTGTGAAGGCCTCCACCTCGGTAAGGAGCTCTCCTCCTACGCGGAGGCGCAGGGCGTGAACGGTATCATCCACAGCGACGAGGACCTTGAAAGGTACGGGCTTGAGGAGGAGTTCGAGGAGCTGGAAGATGAGTTGGACAAGGAGGAGGACGAGGTGGTATGTATAGTAGCGGAGAAAGAGGAAGTAACGAGGAATGCAGCAGAGGCTGTTTCTAAAAGGGCTGAAAGGCTATTGGACGGTGTTCCTGAAGAGACCCGAACAGCTGATGGAGTGGTCACAAGATACGCCAGACCTCTACCAGGGGAGGCCCGGATGTACCCGGAGACCGATATCCCGCCTATAGGGGTAGATGAGGAAAGGATCGATGAAGTGGAGGTACCTGAAACACTCGAGGAGAAGGAGGAACGTTATACTGAGGAGGTAGGGGAAGAACTGGCGGAACAGGTGATAAACGCCGGAAGAACAGAGATCTTCGAGACTCTGATGGAAGGTACCGGGATTGCGGAGAGGACTGCTGCTAACATCGCCACCAACGTTCTTGGTAGACTGGAAGCGGAAGACGTTCCTGTAGAGAACCTTTCTGCCGGCCGGATAGCAGAAGCTGCCGATCTCCTTTCGGAAGGAGATATAGGAAAGGAGCAGATGGAGGAGTTGCTGGCCGAGGCTGCCAGTAAACCTGGCGAGGCGGTGGAGGAACTCGCAGAGCAGTTCGAGACGGCAGGAGCATCGGAGGTCCGGGAAGCGATTGAAGAAGTCATCGAGGAGAAGCAAGAGATGGTGGAAGAGCAGGGAGAGCACGCTAAAGGCGCTTTGATGGGTCTAGTTATGGAACGCGTGGAGAACGCTGAAGGTTCTACCGTGGCGGAAATCCTCGAGGAAGAGCTCAAGGAAAGACTCGAGTGAGGAAAAATTTCTCTCCAGGAACTGGAACTTAATTTAAAAGCCTTTTTAAAGGTTATAGTTTATAAATGGGACGGGAATAGCCGGTTTTAGTAGGTTTCATCCGCCGAATCGGCCTCCTAAGGTGATTCATATGGAACAGGACATCAAAATAGAAAACGTGGTCGCTTCTACCGAATTTGAAGGTCGAATACCGCTCGACCGGATAGCTATCGAACTTGAAAACACAGAATACGAACCGGAACAGTTCCCTGGGCTGGTCTACAGGCTCAAGGAACCGAAGGCTGCTGCACTGCTTTTCTCCTCCGGTAAAGTGGTCTGTACTGGAACGAAGAGCCCGGAACAGGCCAAGGAAGCAGTGATGAAGATAATCGACGAACTCGAAGAGACCGATGTCTACATCGATAACGAGCCCGAGATCGAGGTCCAGAACATCGTCGCTTCTTCCAATATCGGCGAGAATTTGAACCTTAATCGGATAGCTTTCGATCTGGTCGGTACTGAGTACGAGCCAGAACAGTTCCCTGGACTGGTCTACTCGCTCGACGATCCGAAGGTCGCGTTCCTGCTCTTCAGTTCAGGCGAGATAGTCTGTACTGGAGGAAGGACTGTCGACGATGTGGAGAACGGTATCGAGAAACTGAAAGGGAATCTCCAAGAGATAGACGCGATATCAGGATAGGAGGTTTATCAAACCCTCTTAGGGGATCCCTCTTGATCCTTCCTATTTTCATTTCCCTTCATTTCCTTTAGTTTCACACATCGTTAAAATCTTTGACCTACGAGTAGTTCTCGATGAGTTACACTGACATGGTCGACAGGTTCGAGGAGTTTCTCCGAGAGGTTTACGAGGACGATCTTGGAAAGGCGGAATCAGAAGGTGATGAGGCAGTAGTTGTCGACTTCGAGGACCTGGAGAAGTTCGACCACGAGTTCGCTGATGAGATCACAGAGAAACCAGAAGATGCGCTGGAAGCTGCGGACGAAGCTGTGAGTCTTCTCAGCGTGGTAGACAAGGATCTCAAAATCCGGTTCGAAAACCTGCCCAAGAGGACGGAGGTCAAGATCAGGGATCTCAGGAGCAATCATATCGGCAAGATGGTCGCGGTCAAGGGGATAGTCAAGCGCGCGTCCGAAGTGCGTCCGGAAGTTGTCAGTGCAGACTTTGAATGCACCTCCTGTGGAGATGTTTACACGAAGGAACAGGACTCTTCCAAGCTGAAGAGCCCCTACAAGTGCGACTGCGGTAACCGGAAGTTCGAGGTCGTGGAAAAAGATATGGTCGACATACAGGGAGTGAGTGTTGAGGAGAACCCGAGAGATATAGAGGGAAGCGAGCAGCCGAGAGATATCTCGGTTTATCTTAAAGAGGACTTGGTCGATCCCGAGTTCCAGAAGAACGTGACTCCGGGCAACCAGGTCATCGTTAACGGTATTTTACGTGAAGCTCCGCAGGACAACGACTCGAAACGGTACGACCTTTTCATGGAAGGGAACTACGTTGACCCGAAAGAGACCGAGTTCCAGGATATACAGATCGAAGAGGAGGAAGAGGAGGAGATTCTGGAGCTGGCTAAAGGGGACAAAGTCTTCCAGAGGATCGTGAACTCGATAGCTCCTTCCATCTACGGCCACGAGAAGATAAAGGAGGCTATCGCGTTACAGCTGTTCAGCGGAGTGAGGAAGGAGCGGCCGGACGGTACGGTCACAAGGGGAGACATGCACATCCTTCTGATAGGAGAGCCCGGGACCGGCAAATCCCAGCTTCTCCAGTACGTGGGAGAGCTCGCACCGAAAGGCAAGTACGTGGTCGGCAAGTCGGCGACAGGTGCAGGCATCACCGCTACAGTAGTAAGAGACGAGATAACCGATTCCTGGTCTCTAGAGGCTGGTGCACTGGTGCTCGCTAACAAGGGTATGGCGACCATCGACGAGATAGACAAGATGAGTAACGAGGACCGGAGCAGCTTGCACGAAGCCATGGAGCAGCAAACGATTAGCGTAAGTAAGGCCAACATACAGGCGACCTTACAGGCTCAGACGGCTATCCTTGCTGCAGGAAACCCCAAGTTCGGGAGGTTCGATCCCTACGAACCTATACCGGAGCAGATCAATATCGGGGACACCCTCCTCTCCCGGTTCGACCTGATATTCCCTGTGAAAGACCGCCCGGACGAGGAGAAGGACAAGAAACTGGCCGAACACGTCATGAACATGCACACCGAGCCCGGGGAATACAAGGGCGACATCGAGACCGATCTTTTACGGAAGTATATCGCTTACGGGAAACAGAACGTGAAACCTGAGGTCACCGACGAGGCGAAGGAACGGTTGAAGGATTTCTACGTCAGGATACGTGGGCAGGGCTCCGACCGTGAAGGTGAGAGGAGTGTTCCGATGACCGCTAGGCAGCTGGAGGCTTTGATCCGGCTAAGCGAGGCCTCCGCACGGGTGAGGCTCAGTGAAAAGGTGGAGGAGGAGGATGCCCAACGTGCCATCGACCTGTTAACGCATTCGCTCAAGCAGATCGGGACTGACCCGGAGACAGGAGAGTTCGACATCGACCGGGTGGAGACCGGTATGGCCTCGTCCGAGAGGGACCGGATCATGACCATAAGGAGGATAATATCAAGCATGCAGGATGATGATGAACCTGTGCCGGTTGAGGACGTTTTGGCGGAGGCAGAGGAGCAGGGTATAGACGAGTCGGAGGCACAGGAAGCATTAAATAGGTTGGAACAGCAGGGCGAGGTGTACAGGCCCCAGCAAGGCGGGGTCTCCACACTGTGATACAAAATGCCAGAATCACGAGAGAGACTTACGGCCCGGAAGACCCGGATAGAAGACATTATTGATGGGGAATACAACGAGCAGGAAGGTTTCGATCCTAACTACGTACTGACACCTCAGGGACTCGTGGTCTCCCGCGCTCGAGTGCTTGGAACTGTAGTCGACACGTTCATCAACGATGACGAGTCTTACGGTGCAGTTACTGTGGACGATGGAAGCGGAACGATAAGAGGCAAGTTCTTCCAGGACCTCGGGATGATGGAGGATGTCGAGGAAGGAGACATCGTGGAGCTGATCGGGAAGGTGAAGGAGTACGAAGGTGAGCGTTACGTCAATCCTGAACTGATACTGGACCGTTCCCCTACCTACGAACTCGTCAGGGCCCTTGAACTGGAACAGTTAGAGGAGGAGTGGGTGGAGTACGTGGAACTGGCAGAAGAGTTGAAGGAAGATGGAAAACCTGACGAGAGTATAGTGCAGGAGCTCCAGGGTAAAGGTCTCAGTGAAGAGGATGCGGAAGGAGTACTCCAGTTCGTTGAGGACGGAATAGGAGAGAGGAGTCGGGAAATAGAGGCGGAATCGGACGAGGTTTCGACAGAAGAAACAGAAGATGATGAAGATGAGAACGATGACCTGAGGGAGTCAGTTATGGCCGCTATAGAGACGCTGGACGAGGGAGAAGGTGTCGAGTATTCCGCCATACGTGAGGAGGCGGGTATCGACGAGGACACGCTGGAGGACGTGATAAACGACCTCCTTTCGGATGGCACCTGTTACGAGCCCCGGCCGGGACGGATAAAGAAGCTTTAAAGTCGATGGAAAACACATTCAAAACATAAGGAGGGCTCAAATTATGAGCGACATTTTCTGCCCTGACTGCGGCGGTATGTTGGATAAGGAGAAGGAAGACGGAGAAGTTGTCTATCAGGACTGTTCATCATGCGAGTATGAAGAAGATCTGGACGGGGGAAAAAGTGATGTATCAGATGTGGTGTCTACATTAGAGCAGAAGGATTCCCCAGACCATTTTGAGGGTCTGGAAAAATCTGTTGAGGAGATTGCAGAGGAAGAACCGAACGTAATGAACGGATATGATTGTCCGGACTGTGATATGGAAGATGGATATGCTCGTCGAAAGGAAATTCCCGCCCTCTGGGCAGATGAAGATGCCATCGAGATCTATGAATGCCTGAACTGCAGATCCCGACAGCGTGAAGGAGGAGTCCATCTTTAAATTGGAACACTTACCCCGATAAACCCTATCGATATATAGCCAAATAAGACGGCCACATTACCTGATAATCTCTTCATATCGGTCATAGATATAATAATTTTCGGTCTTTTACCCTCTCTACATGGGGGAGTTTTATCTGCTTGAAGGCGGCATGGCAACGGGTAAAACAAGTGTCTTAAACGAACTTTCGAAGATTGCTATTGAAGAAGATATTGACGCGTCTTTCAACAAGAGTCCGATGGAGAAGTACAGCGGCCCCAGAAGCCATATAGATTCGCAGGAAAGCACGGATTCAAAAGCACTCTGGTATCTTTGGCATTCTCATCCTATTTCTGAATGGGTGGAAGAGGAAGTAGGACAGGGAAAAGACGTTGTCCTAGACCGCTACTGGCCTACAACAGTAGCATACTATGATTCTCAAGTCGATATCGATCTGGAAACCATCGTGGATGAAATGAACCTGGTTGATCCAGATAAAGTGTACTATTTAACCGCCTCCAAGCAAACTCGACGTGAACGTCTCCAGATGCGTGGTAGAGGGGATAACCGTGATGATGAGAGAGGATGGGAGAAAAACGCTATAGAGGCCTATGAACGTATTATGGGCAGGTTTAATACTGAAGAGATCAGTACTGACGATAAAACGGTGGAGGAAACAGGCAAAGAAATCGCTTATGACGCAGGTTGGTTTTCATAGGACTTGAAACGGTTCATCCTCAAATGCACAGGTCGGCCGATTCATCAGAGCTGTGAATGGAGTTTCTCCGAACTGTACGTCTTAAGTGCCTGTCGAGTGGTGGGATGCAGTGGTTCCGGCAGGTTATCCATATCGAACCACTCCAGAGATTCCCGTTTATTTGGTTCCAGACCTTGCTTTACTTCCCCCTCAATATCTCCACTGAAGACAGTTACAGTCCACCAGGCATCCCCGCCATGCCGGTCTTTATGATCAAGTAATCCGACGATATCATCGGGTATGAACTTGGCTCCGACCTCCTCTCTAACCTCTCTCTTCGCCGCATCTACAACGGTCTCAGCAGATTTTTTCCCTCCTGCAATGAAGCTCCAGTATTTTTTATCCTCGTATTCAGAACACCTTTTCTCCATGAGGACCTTACCCTCCTGGAATATCATCATAACCACGCCGACTCGCACCTGATCTTCGGACATGAAAATGGATTCAGTCACAGTTATTTAAAATTTCGTTACTTGGGGGTGGATATGAACGGGTCAAAAAAGAGACTTATGAAAAACAGAAAACATGACCCTGGGACTTCTTTGAAATATTTCATTCAGGGTACACCCCCCATCTTTGGAATATAGTAACATGTCCACCTATCCAGACTGGGATCTGACAGAGTCTAACCGACTTAATGCCAAACTCGCATTACTGACAAACGGCACTGACATAAACATCGAGGCGATGCAAGAACTGGAGGAAAAGCATTTAGAGGACCTCCAGGAAGCCCACAAGATAAACAGGATAAAGGTGTCGGATAGACATTTTATCGACCCTGAGTCAGTAGCAAGAGACTACATACCTGACGAACTGATCATCGAGGACAGTACCGGAAAATCTATCTCAAAGCTATATTACAAGGAAGAATCCCCTCTGGAGATAACGACACAAAACGATGAGATAGTTTTGAGGGACAAAGAAATCGATCGCACATTAAACGCCGATATCAGTCCCGCACCGGTCCAGCCATATTCTCTGGCGACCACGGAAGATGGACATGAAATAGAAGAATTCGTACCGGTGGTTGGGATAGACAGGATCTCCGTGCTCCCTTACGATGGCTGTGAAGAGTTCCGGGATGGTAAAGGGTGTAAATTCTGTGGCGCTAATCCTCAGAGACTCGGCCTTGATGAAGGGCCGCTTCCTAATGTACTTGAGATCAAGAATGACTACGACGGCGATGCGGAGGAATGGTGGGGAGATTATCGAGAAGATGTGATATCCGGAGTTAGAGAAGGCCTCAAAGAGATGAAAAAAGATGATATAGGCCCTCATAAGCATTTTATCGTTACCTCAGGAAATCTCTGGGACAAGGAAACCGAATGGGATCTGACGCTTGACGTTCTCCAGAGTACAACGGATATAATTTCATACGATGATATAGACAGCTATTTCAATCTCGTACCTCCCGAGGACCGTTCGCAGATACAGGTTGCAAATGATCTCGGATTCCAGAACATACAGTTCAACCTTGAGGTTTTCGACAGAGAAACGTTTGAGGATGTATGCCCTGGAAAAAATGAGAGATATGGTTATGAAAACATGCGGGAGGCACTTCGTTATGCTGTGGACGTATTCGGAGAGGGAAACGTCCGAAGCAATTTCGTACTAGGTGCGGAGCCTATCGAGGACTTCATCCGGGGCGCGGAAGAACTAGGAGAAGAAGGCGTGGTCGCAGACTACAGCGTATTCTTCCCTCGACCTGCCTCGAAATGGTCGGAAAGAGATCCTCTAGAGCCACAAGAAGTGCTAGAAGCCGCCTACGCAATAGACGATATATACCAAGAACACGGGTTTGAACCGATTTATTGCGCGCAGTCCTCGAGATCAAGTATAGCCAACGAGGTGAGAGAACTCCGATAATGAGTCATGACTCAGCGAAAGACGAGATAAGGAAAGAATCTCTCGGAAGCCTGGAACCGTTCGCAGATGTTGAATTCGGAACTGTCTGCAGGAACAACGATCACAATATGGAGGATGTTGTCAAGCTTTCTACAGACCATAGGGAGATTAGAGAGAGGGCAAAAAAAGGTTGGCGAGTATATCCCGGTAGAAGTAAATATATCCTGAGGGCTCCAGAGACAACCCTGGTAGACCTTTCTGATCCGACCTCAAATCCTTCCAGAAACCCTGCAGAGGTCCTCGGATTTTTCGAATTTCTTGAAGATAATGGTGTTGACGACATCCTCGATGAAGCAATAGAGGATCTAAAGGTAAGAGAACTCAAGGGGAAAACGATAGAGACGGAGAAAAGAATCGTGGGGGAGTCCAATAGTATCGAGGAAGTCCCGTACCAGATTTTTGAATACTACAAAGAAGCATCGGACGGACATGAAAGCAGTCGGGAACCGGTCTTGAGGACTGAGAGCATAGAAAATGCAGACCCTATGACCTTCGATGTCTACGATGAAATAAGGGACTTCTATGATGTCGTTGCTGATACGAGTATCCCTCCTTGTATGACGGTGGGATCGTGGACTGGAAGCCCTGAGGCAGATGTGAATGTGTTTGTTGCCAAGGCTGCAATCCCCTATTTCCTAGGTTTTGTGGAGGAAACAGGTGAAAAACCTGTTCTCTGGGAGTACCATAAAGGATCACGGGATACGAAGGAGGTAAAAATGTTCGAAGAACCTCTGCGAAACCGTAAAGTGAATATCTATGATAAGAGCTATTCCGGAGAGACCTTAAACGGTCTTGCCGCCGAGATAGAAGATGAAGGGGGCGACTCAAGTATCGTTGCAACCTTCCCAAAATCATCTCAAGCGGTTGATAATGCAGATTACATACTTTTCGGAGATACATTCTATGATACCGATTCGATTGAAAACGATGACAACTGGCACAAAGAGCTGTACTGTGAGACATTTAATCTGGAACCTAGAGAGATATGAAACGATTCCTTATACTAAACGGTGTACACACTGCAGGTAAAACTTCTGTAGGGCGGTACCTTGAAGAATGTGGTTTCACCTACCAGTCCGAAATGGCAACTCAACTGATTGAATCTGAAGGATACGATGCTGGTAAAGACGCGGATCATGAATTCCAGAAAGAGATATATAAAAGGGAGAGAGAACGTGATAGAGACCTTCTGGAATCCGAAATGAACAGTATCATTGAGACCTGGCATATAGGAAATATAGCTCACTCAAGAGAAGTTTCAGAAGACGGACTTGTGGAAGAGCATCAGGATTATCTCGGACGGTTACAAGAAAGAGAGGACCTCCAAATCGCGGCAATATATATCAACATATCGGTAACAGAAATTATGAACCGAACAGATTTCTTCTCCCAAGATGAAAAAGAAGAGGTTGAGGACTTCTTCGATTCGATACATCAGAACATCATGGAATTATATGAAACCTACGATATCCCGCATGTCAAGGTAGACAATCCACCTGGAAGACTCCCAGAAACGAAGGAAACTGCCGAAGATATTGCAGAGAGCTTCTTCGATGAGAGTATAAATTTCGATAACTCTGATTTTCTCAACGACAGCTAGACCAGTGAAAAACCCCAAATTACCTCTCATTAAAGCCTCAAAAGACTTCCCAGGGTTTCGAATCACACACCTCACTGTATATACTGATAGCCACTGAAATTCGGCCAGGAACCAGTTTTTAAGATTCGACCCACTATCTCCTTCCATGGATTACGAAGAGATGCTCGATAAGGGTAGGGAAGAGGTCCCTGAAGACGTATCAGGGGGAGAAAGGTTTGAAATACCTGAAGCGGAGACGCAGAAAGACGGTAGTAAGACGATATTAAGGAACTTTGGGGCTCTCGCGGACAGATTTAACCGGGACAGGGAGCACCTCTCCAAGTACCTCCTAGGAGAACTCGGGACCTCAGGACATGTAGAGGGGAACGAACTGGTCCTTAATGGTTCTTTCCGGAGAGGAAAGATAAACGGGAAGCTGGAGGATTATACTGAGAGGTACGTCATCTGTTCTGAGTGTGGCCGGCCGGACACCAAACTGGAGAAGGAGAAAGGTGTCGAGCTCCTGAAATGCGAGGCTTGTGGAGCTAGGACCCCGCTCGAAGACTGATGTATTCTTGCAGAACTGTGCAGACGGCCAAAGGGAAGATAGTTGCGGCCTGTGACCTCGAGATCCTCGGCGACAGTTATAGCGAGGACGGCGTAAAGTTAGATATCAAGGAAGATTTCTATGGGGGAGAGGAGGTCGATCTGGAAGGAGTCACGGACGCTCTGGAAAGGTTCTTTACTGCCAATCTTGCAGGTAACCAGCTGGTGGAGGCGCTGGTGGAAGCTGGAGTTGTGCAGGAAGAGGAGATCGAAACGGTGGACGGGGTCAAGCACGTGCAGCTCTTCAGGGTGTGACAATGGAAGCGCCATGTCCTAACTGTGGTAAGGATACTGAAGGTTACGGTCCAAGGAACCTCTGTAGAGACTGTTTTCTCCAGGAGGAGCAACTGCTGGAAGTTCCGGAAGAGATAGAAGTGGAGAGATGCCAGCACTGTGGAAGGATAAGACAGGGCATGGACTGGGTGGAGGTCGGAGGCGAAGCTCGCAGCTCCGCTGGAGCTTCTGAGAGCACCAACGCGGAGCGATCGGTGCGAGGCGACAGGGAGATCATCTCGGAGGTGCTGGAGGACGAGATAGATACTGACAAGATCTCGGCGGTTTCCTTCGAGGAAAAGAGTAACGGTTACAGTCTGAGGTTGATGGTGGAGGATGAGGTGGAAAAAGAGGATCTTCAACAGGAAGTCGAGACCTTCCTCGAGGTAGAGAAGGTCCAGTGCCCGACGTGCGCGAGGTTCGAGGGAGGCTACTATGAATACGTGATACAGTTGAGAGGAGAACAGGTTGACGAGGCCCTGGACAGGATGATGGAACGTGCAGTGGAGGTGACAGGAGATGAGAGGGAGAACTTCGTCTCGGACGTGGAGAGGAGGGACGGGGGATACGACCTCTACGCCTCCAACCGCGAGACAGCGGAAGAGCTTTTAAAGGTACTCCGTGAGGGGTACGACATGGAGGAAAAACGTTCGAAGGAGCTGGTCGGTAGAGAGGACGGCCAGGAGGTCTACCGCTCGGTTGTTTCTGCGAGGTTGGTATGATGCCAGAAGAGGAAGAAGATATCGGACGTGTCAGGACTCCTGAAGACGAGGAGGTTCTCGGAGTGGTTCTACAGAAGATGGGTCACGGCCGTTTCAAGGTCTACTGCAGCGATGGGAACGAGAGAACCTGTAGAATACCTGGAAGCAAGAGGAGGGGGATGTGGATCCAGAGGGATGATGTGGTACTGGTGGATAAATGGGATGTGCAGGGCGACGAGAAGGGAGATATAGTGGAGAAGTATTCAGCGGCACAGAGAGACTGGCTGGAGAGTAACGGTTTCCTGGACGAGTTGAACGAGTTCCTCTGATGTTATCCGTTTAAAGACTCTTTCTTCTTTTCCAACCCATGGAAAAGCGTAAAGTAGATGCCGAGATATGGATCCATCCTCACCCAGTTTACCTCGGAGATGAAGGCTGGGAGGAAAAGATAGAAGGTTATCAGGACCTTTATGGCGGCGAGAAGATTGGTGTAGCAGTCTCAGATGAGGCTCTCCCCCGCCGGCAATCTATGAGTGAAGACTATCTTCCTCTCTACGGGGAATATGACGATGTAGTCAGGGACCCCACCGGATACGCCGCTATGGAGCAGTCCAAAATCAGGGAGTGGGGGCAGAATTATAGCAATGTTC
This sequence comes from Candidatus Nanohalarchaeota archaeon QJJ-7, assembly GCA_022865215.1. GTDB lineage: Archaea > Nanohalarchaeota > Nanosalinia > Nanosalinales > Nanohalalkaliarchaeaceae > JALIDP01. Next base: position 60,455 of record JALIDP010000001.1, read on the forward strand.
TCTTAGCCGGTATAGACCTGAACGAGTGCATCGGAAGTATAATAAACTCCTTCCTCTGGCTCGAAAATCCGCCTGAGATAACGGTGGACCCTCAATCCACTTGGATATACGATGCCGGAGATCCTCTTGATAGAGGGCTGAAATCCCCTCCGAGTCCGGCGCCATCGGCGGCGGAAAGGTCAGAGGAGCTCGATCAGTTCGTTCAGCTCTACACCGATGGGGACCCGGTCACTCTACTGGAACCATAGAACTACTTTTCAATCTACAGCACTCACACTCTACCATGGAACTGTTCGACTCGTCCGAGGCACGGAAGAACGTGGAGAACGTGTTGAACCGGGAGACCATGGAGGCGCTGTACGACCTTTCAGGCGACGGACACTTCGACCTCCTCCACGGCTTCGTGAAGGACGGGAAGGAGTCGAAGATCGCGGTCGCGGAGAAGGACAGGGAGCTTCTGGCGGTGAAGCTTTACGTGATAGAAGCGTCCAACTACCAGGATATGCAGCAGTACCTTGTCGGTGATCCGCGGTTCGAGGGGATAAAGACGGACAGGCGGAGCATCGTCCACAGTTGGGCGAGGAAGGAGTTCCGCAACCTGGACAAGACACGTGAACTCGGGATCCCTGCACCGGAACCTATCGCGGTAGAGAAGAACGTCCTCCTGATGGAATTCATCGGCCAGGAGTTCTCGCCCGCACCGAAGCTTCAGGAGGTGGATCTGGAGAATCCGGAAGTTGCGGCCGAGAGACTGTTCGACCACATGGAAACCTTATGGAAGGAAGGCGAACTGGTTCACGGAGACCTCAGTCCTTTCAACGTCCTTCTCTGGAAAGAAAGACTGAGACCGATAGACTTTTCCCAGGCTGTCTTGAAGGCGCATCCGAGAGCTGAGGAGTTCGTTGAGAGGGACGTGGAGAATCTATCGAACCATTTCGAGCGGAGATACGGGCTAGGGCTTGACAGGGAAAAAATCGTGGAAAATATTCTGGAGTCATAGAGGCTCTGAGCGGTTAAAACAAGAAGTAGAGCCGGAAACAAGGTATAAAAAGGTTCGGACGAACCCGTTTGTACAGTGAGGCACCTCAGGATACCGGAAGAGAGGGTCTCCGTTCTTATAGGTGAGGACGGCCAGACTCTAGAGGAGGTACAGGACCTCACCGGTACGGATATAGATCTCGACGATGGGAAGGTCGAGATCGAAGGTGAACCTCTCGAGGAGATACGGGCCTTCAACATCGTGAAGGCGATCGGCCGCGGCTTTTCACCCGACCGCGCTCTCCGGCTGCTGGAAGATAATACAGACCTTTGCGTGATAGACATGTCAGATTTCGCACCCACAGATAACGCGAAGGAGAGGCTGAAGGGGCGGGTGATAGGCAGGGACGGTGAGACGCGGGCGAAGATAGAGAACGATACAGATACTGAGATAGCTGTGTACGGTAAGACGGTCTCGATACTCGGGAACGTCCAGAACGTTCAGATAGCGCGGGAATCGATTCGGATGCTTCTGGACGGTCGGTCTCACAGCACCGCATACCAGTACATCGAGAAGAACCGCGGAAAGATAGTCGAGTGATAGCAAATGCCAAACGGAAAAGCGACAGTGGAAGAGGAACACAAGGAGATCTCTGTAGCAGAGTTCTTCGAGAAGAACCGGCACCTCCTAGGCTTCAACAACCCCCAGAAAGCTATCATAACCTGTACCAAGGAGGCGATGGACAACGCGCTGGACGCGGCGGAGCAGGACCGTATCCTTCCGGAGGTCCATGTCACCATCGAGGAGACGGGTGACGACAAGCTGAGGTTCCAGGTGAAAGACAACGCGATCGGGCTTTCGAAGGACAAGATACCGAACGTGTTCGGGAAGCTGCTTTACGGTTCCAAGTTCCACAAGCTCCAGCAGAACAGGGGTCAGCAGGGGATCGGTATCTCTGCAGCAGGGCTCTACGCCCAGCTGACCACGGGAAACCCTGTGAAGATCTACTCGAAGCAGATGGGTTCTGAAGACACCCACATGTTCAAGGTACGTATCGATACCCAGGAGAACGAACCCGAGATCCTGGAGGACCGTGTGGTAGACGACTACGAGTTCGATCACGGGACTTCACTCGAGATGGAGATCGAGGCGAAATATACAGGCGGGCATCACTCAGTGAAGAACTACCTGAAGCATACAGCTATCATGAACCCCTACGCCCGTATAGTTCTCAACGAGCCGGACGGGAACACTATAGAGTATCCGCGTGTCACAGATACGATGCCGGAAAGGCCTGATGAGATCCGGCCTCACCCTCACGGCGTGGAACTGGGAGTTCTTATGAGGATGATAGACGATTCGAGCGCGAGGACTATCAAGTCTTTCCTGCAGAACGAGTTCACCCGAGTGGGGAGAACTTCAGCAGAAGACATAATCGAGAAGACAGACCTGGAAGGCGGAGACCGGCCGAACACTCTGGACAAGGACGAGGTCGAAGACCTGTTGAGTGCTATGCAGGAGACCGACCTCCAGAACCCTCCGACCGACTGCATATCTCCCCTGGGAGAAGACCTTATACAGGAGGGTATGAAGAAGGAGTTGAACCCTGAATTCGTGACCTCTGTCACCAGGAAACCCGCAGTCTATAGAGGCAACCCGTTCCAGATCGAGGCAGGTATCGCTTACGGGGGAGACATCGAAACAGAAGGTAACTACAACGTTCTAAGATACGCGAACAAGGTTCCTCTGCTATACAAGAAGAACGCATGTGCGACGACCGAGGCGATAAGGGACGTGGACTGGAGCCGTTACGGCCTGAGCGAGTCGGGCGAGAGGCCTTCCGGCCCGGTATACATCCTGGTCCACATGGCCTCCGTTTGGGTGCCTTTCACGTCAGAGGGAAAGGAAGCTATCGCCACTTACCCCGAGATCAAGAAGGAGATGAAGCTCGCCCTCCAGGAAGCGGGGAGAGACCTGAAGCGTCACCTAAGCCAGAAGCGGAAGAAGGAGATGCGGGAGAAGAAGGCGAAGAAATTGACAGCTTACTCGAAGGAGATGGTTCCCGCGCTGACGAAGCTGACCGATGAGGACGAGGAACACATACGTAAAAACATAGAGGAACTTCTGGAGGACAAGTACGAGGTAGAGGTGGAATCTGATGGAACTTGAAGAAGACAAGGAGACTATCGAGAAGTTAGAAGAACTGGGCAGGATGGTCCAGAACCAGATAGAGGAGGGTGAAAACCCGCATATAGAGAAGCCGGTCCGCTCCCGTTCCAACGTGGAATACGACGAGGAGGAAGGTGTTCTGACGCTGGGAGACTCCACCTCCAAGCGGTACTTCATGAACATCGGTCACGCGAGAAAGTTCATGCAGACGATGTTGATAGCTTCGAAGACGAAGGAGCTCATCCAGGAGGGACGCACCGCGTCTATCAGAGAGCTCTATTACCAGTTGAAGCATACCATCCCTGGACTGGACGAGAACACTTTGAGAGATCAGGATGAGTCGGACCCTGTTATCGTAGACCTGGAGACTACCATCAATGCATTGAGAGAGCAGTTACACCTCATAACTGAGAGGAAAGGTGCGCTCTTCGGACCTATCACTATCCGGGACCAAGGGGACGAGATCAACTGTCTGGAGCTCGGTAAGTCCGGGCTAGGGATCCCTGCGATCGTGGACGACTACGAGTTCGTGGAGCATGACGCTGATTACGTTCTCGTCGTGGAGACGGGTGCGATGGTGAACAGGCTGGTGGAGGAGGACTACCACAAGGAGAACGATGCTATAATCGTCGCGACTCAGGGGCAGCCGTCGAGAGGGATCAGGAGGCTGGTGAAGCTGTTCCAGACCCGGCTTGACCTCCCGATATACGTATTCACCGACGGGGACCCGTGGGGATATTACATCTATTCAGTTCTGAAGGCAGGCTCTATGAACCTCGCTTTTGAATCCTCACGTCTTTCAACTCCTGAGGCTAACCTGGTAGGGATGACCATGGAGGATATCAACGAGTACGACCTGGACAACGTCACCGAACAGCTGAAGGGTAAAGGTCCTGACACTTCAGGAGGTCCGACCAAGGATTTCAAGAGAGCTCTGGACATGAAGGACTACGACTGGTTCGCAGACGAGAGATGGCAGAAGCAGTTACAGCTGATGGTCGATAAGGGAGTCCGCATCGAGCAGCAGGCGCTCGCATCTCAGTCGCTGGAGTTCGTGGCTAACGAGTACCTGCCGGAGAAGATTGAGCAAGGAGACTTTCTGCCTTAGAAACATTATTCTTCCAGGTTCATCCGATAACTAGCATTATTATCAGGTATGTCGCAGCGGTTCCAGAAAGTAAAGCTACCACCCAGGCAGCTACCGTCTTCGCAAGCTTCTGCACGCCTACACCGTCACTCCCTGCGGCCAGTCCTGAACCTATGATGGAGAATATTAAGGTCTGGCCGAACGAGATCGGGACCC